>JALVFB010000045.1 GCA_027030295.1 Hyphomicrobiales bacterium | reverse complement strand
CCGCGTCGGTGGTGGTCGTTTCCCGCGGCTCGTCCGGCACGCGCACCGTCACGTTCGTCGCCAGCAGGGACGAATGCGCCCCGACCTTCCTTCCGGCCGTGGCAGGCGCCCCGGGTGCGGACGTGGCCGGCCGGTCTTTCGTTTCATCCCCGCCGACACGTTTCGGACGCATGCGCGGCAGCGGTGGAGCCGCCTTTTTTCCGCTGGCGGGGGCGGGCCGTTTCGCGCTTTCAGGCTTGATGGGCATGGCCGCCGCCCTGCTGGCGAGCCGGGCCAGCGCCCGCGCCGCCTCCGGAGCCGGGGACGGGGCGATGCGCGCCATCTTCACCTGCGGGCGTTGCTTCGGGCGTGTGGCGGAAGACGCCCTGCGGCGGCGTGCGGCCGCCTGCCTGCGCGCGCCCTCGAGCCGCGCCAGCAGCGCTTTCGCGCGGGCCGTGGAATAGCCCGGCGGCATGCCGGCCAGCGCCGCGATGCGGCTGCCCGAAGCCAGCCGCCGGCGGCGGAAGGCGCTCTCGATCAGCCGCACCATGTAGGCATTGCGCGCGCGCGAGGAGGGCGCGCCGAGCACCACCGCCACGATGCGCTTGCCGCCGCGGCGCACCGATGCCGCCAGGTTGGAGCCGGCGGCGCGGGTATAGCCGGTCTTGATGCCGTCCATGCCGGCCACCCGGCCCAGCAGATGATTGTGATTGCGATGCCGCCGTCCGCGCCAGACCATGTAACGCAGGCCGAAATACCTGCGATAATACCGCGGGAAATCCCGCATCAGCCGCAGCGACAGGGTGGCCAGATCGCGCGCCGTGGTCACGTTTGGCGGATAAGGCAGGCCGGAGGCGTTGCGGAAGGTGGTGCGCGTCATGCCCAGGGCGCGGGCCATCAGCGTCATGCGCCGCGCGAAGGCGCGTTCCGATCCGGCCAGTTTCTCGGCCACCGCCACCGCCACGTCGTTGGCCGATTTCACCGCCAGCGCGCGGATGGCCTGATCGACGCTGATGCTCTGCCCCGGCTTCAGCCACAGCTTGGAAGGCTGCATGGAAGCCGCGTGGCGCGACATGCGCACCCTGGAACGCAGCGAGAGACGCCCGGCCTTCAGCTCGCGGAACAGCAGATAGAGCGTCATGACCTTGGTGATGGAGGCGGGATAACGCGGCGCGTCGGCGCCGCGCGCGTAAAGCACCTTGCCGGTGCGCGCGTCGACCACGATGGCGGCCAGGGGCTGGCGCGCCCGCGCCGGCGAAACTCCCGGCAGGAACAGCGCCAGCACCAGCGCCGCCGCCAGCAACAGGCGTGTCACCCACGGGCGCGCATGTTCATCCGTGCGGATGATGTTCGTCATGATCGGTTCCCGCCTCGCCTGTCGAAAGAGGCCGTCCCGCGGCTTGCATTGATCCGACCGATGCCGCCGGGACACATGCGCTCATTTTCGCCAGCCGGCCTTGCCAAAAGGTAAAGTTGCGCACACTTTGTGCGATTCTCATGACAGGCGTTTCTGGCGTGCGGGCGAGCGTGGCCATTTTTTCATGATGAATTGCCGCCCAAAAGGATTTATACTCCCTGGCGAGGATCGAACGGGAGCATTCCGGCACCGCGCCGGAAAGGGAACACGGGCGGAAACGGCAGGGTAAAGCGGAGGCATGAGCAGCGAGAAGGAACGACGCCAACAGTCGGGGCTGCTGGAAAAACCCCGGCCGAAAACGAAAAAGCCGCCTCTTTACAAGGTCCTGCTGTTGAACGACGATTATACGCCAATGGACTTCGTGGTGCATGTGCTGCAACAGTATTTCAACAAGGACCACGAAGAGGCGACGCGGATCATGTTGACGGTGCACTATCACGGCGTTGGTGTGTGTGGCGTGTATCCGTACGAGATCGCGGAAACCAAGGTGGAGCAGGTGATGCAGCTTGCGCGCGCGCATGGGCACCCCCTGCAATGCGTCATGGAAAAGGAGTAACGGGCGAGCCATGCCGACATTTTCCAGATCGCTGGAACAGGCGTTGCGCCGGGCGCTGGCCACGGCCGGCGACTACCGGCACGAATACGCCACGCTGGAGCATCTGCTGCTGGCGCTCATCGACGACGAGGACGCCCGCGCCGTGATGGAAGCGTGCGACGTCGATCTCGACCTGCTGCGTCAGCAACTGCTGGAGTATCTGGAAAACGAACTCGCCGGCCTGGTCACCGCCCCGGGCGTGGAGCCGAAGCCCACCACCGCCTTTCAGCGGGTGATGCAGCGCGCCGTCATTCACGTGCAGAGCGCCGGGCGCGAGGAAGTGACCGGGGCCAACGTGCTGGTCGCCATCTTCGCCGAGCGCGAAAGCCACGCCGCCTGGTTCCTGCAGGAGCAGGACATGACCCGTTTCGACGCTGTCAACTACATCTCCCATGGAATCGCCAAGCGCGGCGCGCGTAGCGTGTCGCGTCCCGTGCGCGGGGTGAAGGATGGCGATGGCCTGGGCGGCCTGCCGCGCATGGCCGCGCGCGACGACGACCCGGAGCGCGAGCATGACGACGACGTGGATCACGACGACGACGAGGATGATGACGAGGAAACGCGCAGCACCGAGGCGCTGGACGAATATTGCATCAACCTGAACGAGAAGGCGAAGGCCGGGCGCATCGATCCGCTCATCGGGCGCGAGAAGGAGGTGATGCGCACCATCCAGGTGCTGTGCCGGCGGCAGAAGAACAATCCGCTGCTGGTGGGCGATCCGGGCGTGGGCAAGACGGCCATCGCCGAGGGGCTGGCGCGGCGCATCGTGGAAGGCGACGTGCCCGAGGTCTTGCGCGAGGCCACCATCTTCCAGCTTGACATGGGGGTGCTGCTGGCCGGCACGCGCTACCGCGGCGATTTCGAGGAGCGCATCAAGGCGGTCATCAAGGAAATCGAGGAATATCCGCACGCCATTCTGTTCATCGACGAGATCCACACGGTGATCGGCGCCGGCGCCACCTCCGGCGGGGCGATGGACGCCTCCAACCTGCTCAAGCCCGCGCTGGCGGCGGGCAGCCTGCGCTGCATCGGCTCCACCACCTACAAGGAATACCGCCAGTATTTCGAAAAGGACCGGGCGCTGGTGCGGCGCTTCCAGAAGATCGACATCGTGGAGCCGTCCGTCGAGGACACGGTGAAGATTCTCAAGGGGCTCAAACCCTATTTCGAGAAACATCACCGCGTGCGCTACACCAACGAGGCCATCCGCACCGCGGTGGAGCTGTCGGCCCGCTACATGTCCGACCGCAAGCTGCCGGACAAGGCCATCGACGTGCTGGACGAATCGGGCGCCTCGCAGATGCTCAAGCCCAAGTCGAAGCGCAAGGCCACCATCGGCGTGAAGGACATCGAGGCCACCATCGCCTCCATGGCCCGCATCCCGCCGAAAACGGTGAGCCGCGACGATGCGAAGCTGCTGCGCAACCTGGGCGATGAGCTGAAACGCGTGGTCTTCGGCCAGGATGCGGCCATCGAGGCGCTTTCCGCCGCCATCAAGCTCTCCCGCGCGGGGCTGCGCGAGCCGGAGAAGCCCATCGGCAGCTACCTGTTCACCGGCCCCACGGGCGTCGGCAAGACCGAGGTGGCGCGCCAGCTGGCGGCGCACCTGGGCGTGGAGCTGATCCGCTTCGACATGTCGGAATACATGGAGCGGCACTCCGTTTCGCGCCTCATCGGCGCGCCGCCGGGCTATGTCGGCTTCGACCAGGGCGGCCTGCTGACGGATGCCATCGACCAGCACCCGCACGCGGTGCTGCTGCTGGACGAGATCGAGAAGGCGCACCCGGATCTGTTCAACATCCTGTTGCAGGTGATGGATCACGGCAAGCTCACGGACAACAACGGCAAGACCGTGGATTTCCGCAACGTGATCCTCATCATGACGTCGAACGCCGGCGCGGCCGATCTGGCGAAGGCCGCCTATGGCTTCACGCGCACGAAGCGCGAGGGCGACGACGAGGAGGCCATCAGGCGCCTGTTCACGCCGGAGTTCCGCAACCGGCTGGACGCCATCATCGCCTTCAAGCACCTGACGCCGGAGATCGTGCAGCGGGTGGTGGACAAGTTCGTCATGCAGCTGGAGGCGCAACTGGCCGAGCGTCAGGTGAACATCGAGCTGTCCGACGCCGCCCGCGCGTGGCTGGCGCGCAAGGGCTACGACGAGCAGATGGGCGCGCGCCCGCTGGCCCGCGTCATTCAGGAGCACGTGAAAAAGCCGCTGGCCGAGGAGGTGCTGTTCGGCAAGCTGAAGAACGGTGGCACCGTGCGCATCGACCTCAGGAAGAACCGCAAGAGCGGCGAGGAAAGGCTTGTCTTCACCTACCTTTCGCGCGAGGAGGAAAAGGCCGCGCCGAAGAAGCGCAAGCCCCGCAAGAAGCCGGAGAAGGCTTCCTAGTCTGTCATCGTCGTTGTCATCGTGAAGGGCGCTCCGGGCGAGCGCCCTTTCCTTTTTGCAGTGAAAGAGGATGATGAAGCGTTTATTAGATTTATTGAATGTGTTGTGAATAAAAATATCTCCTGTTTCCACTTTTTTCTTGTCATTCTTGGGGTGTTGCAATAAGGTAATCCTTGGCAGCCTGGGCGGGTGGCCAACGGAAACTGCACTTCTTCAGGGAAAAATCCATGCAAAAATTTCCACCCCCATCGCGATGGGGGGCAGGGCTTCTTCTGGCCGGTTTTCTGGCCGTGGCCACGCCCGTCCTCGCGCAATCATCGGAACGGTTGATCGTGGCCGGCGATGGCGTCGTCACCGGCTTTCCCGGCTTCGTCGCGAAGGTGCCGCCGGGCCAGCCGGAGAATGATGCGCGCTTTCGCTTCATCGACG
>JALVFB010000044.1 GCA_027030295.1 Hyphomicrobiales bacterium | reverse complement strand
CGGCAGATCCACCAGCTCCAGAAAGGTGCGCGCCCGGCCCGTCGCCCGCACGGAAATGGTGGCGGGCGAGACTTTCGCGGCCAGATCGCGCGCCTGCATGGCGCCTTGCACGGGCGCGATCCTGTCGCCGGATGGCAACAGGGCCTCTCCGCCCTTCAGCTTCAGGCGAAAGACATTGCCGGTCATGCCGCCCGTGCCGGAGGCGCCGCTGATCGCCGGCCAGCCCTTCACATGGGTGAAGCGCACGCCCCGCACGGAAAAGCGGACATCGGCCACCTCATCGGGCATCGGCCGGTCGCGCACCATCGCCGCCCACAACACCGACCCCGGTATCTTCAGACGAAAGGTGGCTTGCGGGATCACGCCCGCCTGCACATGCTCGACCAGCCACGCCCGGGCGCCGGGGCCGACCTTCCTGGGCCACAGGGCGGCCAGCAGCCGGTGGCCGATCCGCCGGGCGCGGCCGGAAAGGTAAATGCCCGCGGCCCTTCCTTCGCGGCGGATGGCGCCCCGCACGCGGATGGCGCCGCCGCCACCGGCATAGATGAAATCATCAAGGCGCAGCGTGCCGGCGGCAAGTTCCACTTCTCCACGCGCCCGGATTGACCGCAATAATGGTCGCCGGTGAGGAGTGGAGCGCGCTCCGCCCGCGAAAGGCGTGCTTTCGAGACGCAGGTCGAACCCCATGCCCCGGCCCTGGCGCGGCAAAAGCATATTGCCGGTGATCTTCACCTCGGCATCGGGCAAACGGAAATAGCCCTGCCGGATGCGCAGGCCACCCGTTCGCGGGTCGTGATCGAGCCGCAAAATGCCGTGGCGCAACGTCACGGGCACGTTCAGATAGTCGGGCATGGACAGGCGGCCCGCGGAAAACAGCATCTCGGCGGAGGCGCCGACCATCCTGCCGGCGGCGTCGAACTCGGCCACGGCCCGACCATTGGCGGGCAGCGTCCCGCGCAGGGCATCGGCAACCGCGGGAAACAGCGTGCGCAGGGCCGAGGCCAGATCGCCATCCTGCACCTGCAGGGAAACCGTCGTGTGGCCCGTCTCGCGGCGCCAGGAGGCCGCCAGTTCCAGCCGCCAGCCGGAGGTCGCTCCCAGAACCCTGATCCGGGTGAGCAATGCATAGCCATAGGGCACGCGGCGCAACGTCAGCTCGCCGTCCGGCGCCCGCCACAGCAGGCCCAGCGCATCGTCGCGATAGACGATTTCCGCATCGGTGATGCGCAGGGTTTCCAGCCCCTTTTCGGCTCCCTTCCTGGCCACCCCCTGAAGCGCGGTCAGCAGATGCACGAGATTCATGCCGCTGCCAACGGCGGGGGCTTGTGACGGCTGCCCGGTGGCATCGATGCTCCTGGCAAAGCGTCCATCCTGTCGGCGCCAGACGAGTATGCGCGGCCCCACCAGCTCCAGATGCCGGGCGCGCAGGCGGGCGCGCAACAGATCGCCGCCGGACAGGGCCACGGAGGCGCGCGGGGCGCTGGCCAGCAACTGTTCGTCGGCATTCAGCAGTTGCAGGTCGCGCATGCGAATGGAGGGCAGATGGTGGCGGCGGTCGATTTCCAGCACGACGTCGCGAAACCGCACATGCAGGCCCATCGGCCGCACGGAATCGTCGAGCGCGGCCGCCACCCGCCCGGACAGGAAATTCAGCGTGACCGGCCCCTGCTGCAGGCGCAGATACAACAGGCCGAACGCCAGCATCAGGAACACCAGGCCGCCCGCCAGCGCAAACAGCAGCCATTTCCCCACCTTGCGAGTCACGCGCACACCCGTAGCAAATCGCCGCCGCAGTCTTTCGGCGTCCGATCGTTCATCCGTTTCCGACGCAGGAAACCCATGCCGCCTTGCGTTCACCGGAGGGCAAAAATCCGCCGCGATGACATTGCTTCCCACTTGCGGCCATTTTATGAACCACAATCATGATGGAAAAGTTGCCGGGAGGAAACCATGGGCGAGCTTCAGGTGGGTGATCCCGCACCGGACTTCGAGCTGGAAACGGACACGCATGGCACCATTCGCCTGTCCGACTTTCGCGGGCGGAAGGTGGTGCTCTATTTCTATCCGAAGGACAACACGCCGGGTTGCACGCGCGAAGGCAAGGACTTTTCCGGGCTGCTGGACGCCTTCGAGGAGGCGGACACGGTCGTCATCGGCATTTCGCCCGACACGGTGCGCAAGCACGCCAATTTTCGCGAAAAGCAGGGGCTGCGGGTGATCCTGGCCGCCGATCCTGAGCGCAAGGCCATCGAAGCCTATGGCGTGTGGAAGGAAAAGTCCATGTATGGACGCAAATACATGGGGGTGGAGCGCTCGACCTTCCTGATCGACCGCGAGGGGCGCATCGCCCGCATCTGGCGCAAGGTGAAAGTGAAAGGACACGCCGAAGAGGTGCTGCAAGCGGCCCGTGAACTGGATTGACAGGCCGGCGGCGTCCACCCTTGGGGGTGGTTTCACCGGTCAACCTTTGCGCGGTTTGGTATCACATATTTACCTTCTTTTTCGTGCAAGCTTCAAATATTGCAGAAAATCTGCATCATCCTGTTTACGGATACATCACGCACCGGTTGCATGCCGGCCGGTGCCCGCTGGTGCATGAACAGGGGGAACCATCTTCTTTCCCGGCCAGATATAACGTTGGCAGGAACAGGAACAGGTAGAGGCGATGATCTTTCGCAAGCATAACAGGGATGAGGAGCGGCAGGAACCCGCGGAGCCTCAGACGCCCGCGGCCGATGCCGAGAACGTGACGCCGCATTCGGTTGGCGGCGCTTCCCTGCTCACCGCCGACGTGGTCATGGAAGGCAACCTGGTGACCAGCGGCGATCTGCATCTGGACGGCACGCTGCACGGCTCCGTGCAGGCGGCGCATGTCGTCATCGACACCAGCGGTGCGGTGAATGGCCAGGTGGTGGCGGAAGAAGTGACCATTCATGGCCGCGTCATCGGTCCCATTTGCGGCGTGCGCGTGCACCTGGCGCCGGGCGCGCAGGTGGAAGGCGACGTGCTGAGCCAGAGCATCGTGGTGGAAGACGGCGCCTTCATCGATGGCCAGATCCGTCATTCCGAGGATCCGCTCGGCGAGTGGCAACAGATATGGTATGGCGAGGAACATGCCGAGCCGGCGGAAGAGGCGCACGGCGGCAACGAAAATGACGAAACGCCTTCCTGGTTGCGCACGGAAGCCACCCCGAAAGCCGGCGGTGCCGATGACGCCGCCACAGAGGAAGCAGAGGAAGACGAAAAGAAGACCGGCGCGGAAAACTGAGCCTGTTTTCTGATACGGGGCTTTGGTCTATAGTCGCGGCATGGGA
Organism: Hyphomicrobiales bacterium; assembly: GCA_027030295.1. Classification (GTDB taxonomy): domain Bacteria; phylum Pseudomonadota; class Alphaproteobacteria; order Rhizobiales; family Aestuariivirgaceae; genus Thermopetrobacter. The sequence continues at coordinate 1,572 of JALVFB010000044.1, read as the reverse complement.
ACACACAGCGCCGCTGAGAACATCGCCGCCGAACCGCAAACAGCCGCCCTGCTGGAAGGCTTGCCGCGCGCCCGGCTGGAGCGCATGCACGCGGCGGGCATGACCATCCTGAAAAGCTACCGGGCGCTGGAAAAGGCCGGGCGCAATGTCGTGGGCCAGTGCCTGGCGCATCAGGGCACCTTCTACGAGCTGGAACACTACCCACGCGGAGACGTGTTCGACGAGGAATTCGGCGCGCAATACTATTATCATGCGCACCGGCCGGAATCCGGCGAACACGGACATTTCCACTGCTTCGTGCGCAAGGAAGGCATGCCGGTGGGCACGCACCCGGTGAAAATGCCGCCCGACACCCCCCGCCCCACCGGCGAGGACGCCATCTGCCACCTGGTGGCCATTTCCATGGATTCCCTGGGCTATCCCACCCACCTGTTCACCACCAATCGCTGGGTGACCAACGAAACCTTCTATCCGGCGGAGCAGACGCTGGAGATGGTGGATCGCTTCCGGGTGGATCACGTCTGGCCCTGCCTGGCCACCAACAACTGGATCACCGCCATGATGCAACTGTTCTGGCCGCAGATTCGCCATTTGCTGCTGGAGCGCGACCGCGTGATCGCCGAATGGCAGGCGCGGCATCCGGATCGCAACGTCTATGAAGACCGCGAACTGGAGGTCATCTCGCAAATCGCCATCAGCGTGGATGAACAGATCTCGCTGGTGGAGCGGGCGCTAAAGACCGTACGCTGAAATACCCTCTTCCCCTCACTTCCTTGTGAAACCGCGTGAACAAGGCGTGACACCATGCTGCCGCCGCGGCTGGTAGGGTTTTTCCATTCCAGTCGCGAAAGGCCGGAAGTGAATAATGGAATTCGCAAGGAGGGAAGGACACATGAACCACCTCACCCGCAATCTGAAAGCGGCCGCCCTGCCGCTGGCGCTGGGGGCCGGGCTGCTGGGCGGCCTGTCCGCCACGGCGCTGGCCGCACCCTGCGCCCCGCGCATGAGCGACCGCAAGGGTCCGTGCAACCCGTGTGCCGCAAAGAAGCGTGCGAATCCGTGCGCGGCGAAAAAAGCCAACCCCTGCGCGGCAAAGAAGGAAGTCAATCCGTGCAATCCCTGCGCCGCGAAGAAACACGCCAATCCATGCAATCCCTGCGCCGCCAAAAAAGCCAATCCGTGCGCGGCGAAGAAACACACCAACCCATGCAACCCGTGCGCGGTGAAGAAGGTCAACCCATGCAACCCGTGCGCGGCGAAGAAGCATATGAACCCGTGCGCGGCGAAAAATCCCTGCGCCGCCAAGAAGCATGTGAACCCGTGCGCGGCAAAAAATTCCTGCGCCGCGAAGAAGAAGGCCAGCCCGTGCAACCCCTGTTCGGCGAAGAAGCCGATGATGGACAAGCAGGGCATGAAAATGGGCCCGGAAGAGCTGGGCGAGGCCTATGCCGCCATTCTGCCGACGTTGAAGAAAACCTATCGCGGCGGCGGCCATTTCGTCGCCGACGGGCGCTGGGCGAAATGGAACAACTTCGCCAAACACCCCTATGCGGGCAGCACCCATGGCGGACG
>JALVFB010000043.1 GCA_027030295.1 Hyphomicrobiales bacterium | reverse complement strand
CCCGGCCAGCAGATCTGTCAGGCGCGCCTGCACGCCATAGGCCAGCGCCGCCAGCACCGGAACGAGCAACGCCAAGCCGGCATAGGTCAGCAGGGCGCGCATCACCGGCCGCTGCGGGGCGTGGCACACGTCCTGCACGATGTAGTCCAGCGTGCGCGAGAAGAAATAGGCCGCCAGCATCATCCAGCCCACGCCCAGCAGGCCCAGTTTGCCCGTGTTGGCGACGAAACGGTCGATGGTATCCACCACCAGCGCCGGATCGGTCACCGGCAGATTGACGCGCAGGAAGTGCTCCAGCGCGTCGCGCAGGCGCTCGAAGGCCGGCAGCGCGGTGAAGATGGAAATGAGAATGGCCAGCAGCGGCACGATGGAAAACAGGGTGCTGAAACTGAGGCTGGCGGCGTAATGCTCCAGCTTCGGCTCGAACAGGGCACGCAGAAAATCCCGCAGGAAGGCGCCATACAGGCGCACGATGCGGCGCAAGCGGGCGCGTCGGCGTCTGTCGAGACGGGTCAGCATGGGAAAGGCATAGCCTCGTGGTCATCCACAGGCAAATGGCGGCGGGCGGAACCGTTTCCAATGCGTGGACAGATTGCCGCAGGCGGCCTTGTATATCAGATTTTTCTAATATATCTCTGCCGGCAAGGAGGGCTTGTGCGCGGGCATGGTCTCGGGCACCCTGCCTTGCGAGGAGAATCGCATGCGGTCACGGAAGGGAATGATGATGAACAGGTGGATGGCGCTGGCGCTGGCGGGAATGCTGCTGTCCGCACCGCTGACGGCAGAGGCGGCGGCGCAGGCCGCGGCGCCGGAGGCGGCGGGCGGCGCGCTGAAGACCACGGTGGTGAAGCGCATCGAGGCGGCGCGGGAACGCCTGTTCGAGGGCGTCATCGAGGCCGAGCGCGCCTCCACCGTTTCGGCGCAGACCTCCGGGCGCATTCTCGCCATTCATTTCGACGTGAACGACCGCGTGGAAAGGGGCGCCCTGCTGGTGGAAATCGACGACACCCAGCAGAAGGCGGCGCTGGAGCAGGCGCGCGCCGGGCTGAAGGCGGCGCAGGCGAAGCTCATCGCGGCGAAGCTCGCCTTCAACCGCGTCTCGCAGCTCTATCGGCGCGGCACCGCGCCAAAGGCGCAGTTCGACCAGGCCAAGGCCCAGTACGAGGCGGCCCTGGCCGGGGTGAAACAGGCAAGAGCGGCGTTGAAACAGGCGGAAGAGCAGCTTTCATACACGCGCGTGCGCGCGCCCTACTCCGGCATCGTCACCGCGCGGCACGTGGAAGTGGGCGAGCTGGCCGCGCCCGGCAAGCCGCTGATGAGCGGCTATGCCATGGAAGAGATGCGGGCGCACGTCGATCTGCCGCAGCGCTACGTGCCGGTTATCCGCAAGAACCGGCGGGCCTCGGTGGTGCTCGATCTGGCGGGCCGGGTGCGGCGGGAGGTCTCGCGCATGATCATTTTCCCCTACTCCGACCCGAAGACCAACACCGTCACCGTGCGCCTCTACATGAAGGACAAGGGCAAGGGGCTGTTCCCCGGCATGCTGGTGAAGGGCGCCTTCATGGTGGAAAAGGCGCAGGTGCTGGCGGTGCCGGAGCGCGCGGTGGCACGGCGCGGCGAGCTGGCGGGCGTGTATCGCCTCAAGGGTGAGGAGATCGAGTTCCTGCAGGTGCGCACCGGGCGTCCGCTGGGCAACGGGCTGGTGGAGGTGCTGGCGGGATTGCAGGAGGGCGACGTGGTGGCCCTGAATCCGCTGAAAGCCGCCATCGCCCTGAAAGAACAGCGGGCGCGGCGTGAGGCGGCGGCGAAGGAGGCGCGGGAATGAGCGCGGGCAACTCCACGGGCGCGCCCGGCGCGCCGGGGCCGAACGGCCGGCTGGGCATCTCCGGCATCATCGCCAGCGCCTTCGTGCGCAATCAGGTGACATTGCTCATCCTCATCGCGACGCTGCTTTCCGGCGTGTTCGCGGTGCTCGTCACCCCGCGCGAGGAGGAGCCGCAGATCAACGTCACCTTCGCCAACGTGTTCATCGCCTTTCCCGGCGCCTCCGCGAAGGAGGTGGAGCAGCTCGTCACCACGCCGGCGGAGCAGGTGCTGGGCGAGATCGAGGGGCTGAAGCACATCTATTCGGTCTCGCGCCCCGGCATGAGCATGATCACCGTGCAATACAAGGTGGGCGAGCCACGCACCGACGCCATCCTGCGGCTGTATGACAAGATCTTCTCGAACCTCGACTGGCTGCCGCGCAATCTCGGCGTGGCGCAGCCCATCGTGAAGCCGCGCTCCATCGACGACATTCCCATCGTCACCTTCACGTTGTGGGACTCTTCCGGAAAGCGCACCGCGCATGACCTGAAGCGCATCGCCCACACGCTGGAGGCGGAGCTGAAGCGCATCAAGGGCACGCGCCAGGTGCGCACCATCGGCGGGCCGGAGCGCGTGGTGAACGTGGCCATCGATCCGCAGAAGCTGGCCGACTATGGCCTGGCGCTGGACGACCTGCGCAAGGCGTTGCTGGCGTCCAACGCCTCCACCGACCGGCAGAGCATCGTTTCCGGCAACCTGAACATTCCGGTCAGGGCGGGCACATTCCTGTCGCGTCCGGAGGAAGTGAAAAACCTGGTGGTGGGCGTGTTCGGCGGCAAGCCGGTGTATCTGTCTGACGTGGCGACCATCACCTATGGTCCGGACACGCCGAAGAACTACGTCTCCTACTGCCCCGGCCCGCACGAGCTGGAAAAGGGCGCGCCGGCGGGCTGCCAGCCGGCGGTGACCATCGCCGTGGCCAAGCAGCCGGGGCAGAACGCGGTGGTGATCGCGGACAAGGCCATCCGCCACGTCGAGAAGATCAAGGGCGTGTTCATCCCCGATCGCGTGAAGCTCACCGTCACCCGCAATTACGGCAAGACCGCCGATGACAAGGCGAAGAAGCTGATCATGAAGCTCATCTTCGCCACCGCCTCGGTGGTGTTCCTGGTGCTCATCACCATGGGCTGGCGCGAGGCGGTGGTGGTGGGCATCGCGGTCATCTCCACACTGGCGGTGACGCTGTTCGCCAGCTGGGCATACGGGTTCACCATCAACCGCGTGTCTCTGTTCGCGCTCATCTTCTCCATCGGCATTCTGGTGGACGACGCCATCGTGGTGGTGGAGAACATCCACCGGCATTTGCAGATGGGCGACGACCGCAAGCCCTGGGTGCTGATTCCTCAAGCCGTGGATGAAGTGGGTTCGCCGACGATTCTGGCCACGCTGACGGTGATCGCGGCGCTGCTGCCCATGGCCTTCGTCACCGGCCTGATGGGGCCATACATGCAGCCCATTCCCATCAACGCCTCCATGGGCATGATGCTCTCCCTGGCGGTGGCCTTCATCATCTCGCCGTGGCTGGCCTATCGCCTCATCGTGCGCGGGCACAAGCACACGCACGCGGAAGAGAAGGAACTGAAGGAAGAGCTTTCCTTCGCGCGGCGCCTGTTCAACCGGGTGCTGGGGCCGTTCCTGCAGGTGGGCGCGTGGGGGCGCACCAAGCGCTATCTGCTCATCTTCACCATGATCTTCCTGCTCGTGGCCTCCATGGGGCTGGGCGTGGTGCAGCTGGTCATCCTGAAAATGCTGCCCTTCGACAACAAGAGCGAGTTCAAGATCGTGCTCGACATGCCGGAAGGCACGGCGCTGGAGAAGACCGAGCGGACGCTGAAGCAACTGGCGGAAGTGCTGAAGGACGTGCCGGAGGTGGAAAACTGGCAGATCTACGCCGGCACCGCCTCGCCGGTGGGCTTCAACGGGCTGGTGCGCCAGTATTACCTGCGACAGGAACCGCGCTTCGGCGACATCCAGGTGAACCTCATCGACAAGCACCACCGCGACCGCAAGAGCCACGAAATCGCCGGCGAGGTGCGCGCGAAGCTGGTGAAGCGGTTCAAGGGCGCGGACTTCACCTTCAAGGTGGTGGAGGTGCCGCCGGGGCCGCCGGTGCTCTCGCCCATCGTGGCGGAAATCTACGGACTGAACTACCACGGCCAGCTGCGCGTGGCGAAGGAGGTGCGCAAGGTTTTCGAGAAGACGCGCGATATCGTGGACATCGACGACACCATCGCCAGCGGCAACCCGCGCATCATCGTGCGCGTGGACCGGCAGCGGGCGGCGGCGCTGGGCGTGCCGCAGTCGGCGGTGGCGCAGGCCATCGCCACGGCGCTGGGTGGCGAGGACGTGAGCTATCTGCACACGCAGGCGAGCAAATATCCCGTGCCCATTCGCGTGCAGCTGCCGGCGTCGGAGAAAGGCTCCATCGAGGATCTGCTGAACCTGAAGGTGCGGGCCGTCACCGGCAGACTGGTGCCGTTGTCGGAAATCGTCATCCTGGAGCGCGACCGGGTGGAGCAGGACATCTACCACAAGGACCTGCTGCCGGTGGTTTACGTGATGGGCGACATGACCGGCAAGATCGACAGCCCGCTCTATGGCATGTTCGAGATCTTCGGCAAGCTCAAGGAGATGAAGGACCCGGTCACGCAGCGGCCCATCGAGCAGCATTTCATCAGTCAGCCGGAGGCGCCGGTGAACTTCGCTCTGAAATGGGACGGCGAATGGCAGATCACCTATGAGACGTTCCGCGACATGGGCATCGCCTACGCGGTGGGCCTCATCGGCATCTACTTCCTCATCGTGGCGCAGTTCGGCAGCTATCTCGTGCCGCTGATCATCATGGCGCCGATTCCGCTGACCATCATCGGCGTCATGCCGGGGCACGCGCTGCTGGGCGCGAAGTTCACGGCGACGTCGATGATCGGCGTCATCGCGTTGGCCGGCATCATCGTGCGCAACTCCATCCTGCTGGTGGACTTCGTGAACCAGCAATGCGCCTGCCGGGTGCCGTTGCGCGA
>JALVFB010000042.1 GCA_027030295.1 Hyphomicrobiales bacterium | reverse complement strand
AGGACGTCTCGGCGGCATTCATCGAGGGCGCGCAACAAGCGCGTGAGCTGGCCGAACGGGAAGGCTGCGCCTTCGCCCTGCTCAAGGAAAACAGCCCCTCCTGCGGCACGCACCGCATTGCCGATGGCGCGTTTCGCGCCATCCGCAGGCCGGGGCAGGGCGTCACGGCGGCGCTGCTGCGCGCGGCGGGCTTGCGGGTGTTCAGCGAGGGCGAAATGGACGCGCTGGCGGCGGCGCTGCACGACCTCGACGCCTGAATTCAACAGCGCCAATCGACATCGAGGCTGGTCGTCGTGAACCACCCCGCGTCCCCACGCAGGCCCTTGCTTGATGATATGGGGATTGGGTGGGGGCGCGGGGGGTGGCGGGTGGTTCCGTCCAAACAATATACTGTCGCATGAATGCCACACTCGTGTTGCTTTCTCGCAACAGATTCGAATCGTCCTTTTCGCCGGCGGGAACATGCCCATGGCCAGCAAGAGCACGGCAATGCCCGGAAACGCCCTCGCCCCCATGCCCGGGGCGGCCAATGACGACATCGTTTCCTTCCGCCGGCTGCGCACTGGCTGGGCTGGCCTGCTGCTGGTGATCGCCGCCCTGGCGCTGGGCCTGGCCACTTATGCGATTCTCACCGGCCTCACCCCCATCCGTCCCACGCCGGAACTGGTTTCCTGGCTGGTGGCGGTCAATGGCGTGATGGTGCTGGTGCTGGCGGCGCTCATCGGCCTGCAGGTATTCTGGCTCGTCCGCGCCCGCCGCCGCCGTCTGGCGGGCGCCCGGCTGCATGCCCGCATCGTCGGTCTGCTGTCGTTGTTCGCGGCGGTGCCGGCCATCATCGTCGCCGTGTTCGCTTCCGTCACCCTCAATCGCGGGCTGGACGCCTGGTTTTCCCAGCGCATCGAGAATATCGTGCGCCGCGCCATCATCGTTTCGGAGGCCTATATCCGGGACAAGGCCACCCAGGCGAAGATGGATGCCCAGGCCATCGCCGGCGACATCGAGAACAACCTCGCATTGGCCACCCGCGACCGCCGGCTGTTTCTGCGCCGCCTGCAGGTATTGGCGCAATTACGCGGCATCTCCGCCGTGTTCGTGCTCGACCCCAGGCGATCCTGGTTGGAGGCGGCGGTGCGTGAAAGCGCCGACATTCGCCTGCGCGTGCCGCCGCGCGCGGCTTTCCGGGCGGCGGCCGGGGGCAAGGTGATGGTTTCCGGCCCCGGTCCCGGCGACAACTTCATCCGCGCCCTGAAACGCATCGACAAGTGGCCGGGCCGCTATGTGCTCATCTACCGCGCCGTCGATCCGAAGGTCATTCGCCAGCTCTCCCGCGCGCGGGAGGAACTCACCGAGTTCATCTCGTTCAAGAAACAGCGCTTCGGCCTGCAGGTCACCTTCGCCTTCGTCTATGCCGGCATCACCTTCATCTTCCTGCTGGCCGCCATCTGGTTCGGCCTGTGGCTGGCCGACAGGCTGGTGGCGCCGGTGGTGGGGCTGATCGGCGCCGCCCGCGAGCTGGCCCGCGGCAATTTCGACATCCGCCTGCCGCAGCCGCAGGGACAGGACGACATCGCCATGCTGGTGCGCGTCTTCAACCAGATGACCCGCCAGCTGAAGGCCCAGCGCCAGCAGTTGCTGGACGCCTATCATGAGCTGGACGAGCGCCAGCGCTTCATGGAGGCGGTGTTGTCCGGCGTGTCCGCCGGCGTGATGGGGCTGGACGCCGACGGACGCATCCGCCTGGCCAATCGCTCCGCGCGGGAGCTGTTGGGCAGAAAGCCATCCGAGCTGCTGGGGCGTCCCTTGACCGAGGCGGTGCCGGCCTTCGCGCCGGTGCTGGAAAAGGCCGGCAACCGCCGCGCCGGCTGCGCCGAGGATCACGTGCACATGCAGGTGGATGGCCAGGAACGCACCTTCGTGGTGCGCGTGGCCACGGAACGCTCCGACGAGAAAGTGTTCGGCTACGTGGTCACCTTCGATGACACCACCGAGCTGCTGAACGCCCAGCGCAACGCCGCCTGGGCCGACGTCGCGCGGCGTATCGCGCACGAGATCAAGAACCCGCTCACCCCCATCCAGCTTTCCGCCGAGCGCCTCAAGCGCCGTTTCGGCCGGGAAATCTCCTCCAGCCCGGAGGTCTTCACCCAGTGCACGGACACCATCATCCGCCAGGTGGAGGACATCGGCCGCATGGTGGACGAGTTCTCCTCCTTCGCCCGCATGCCCGCCGCCCGGCCGGAGCCGCAGGATCTGGTGCAAAGCGTCAAGGAAGCGCTGTTGCTGCAACGGGTAAGCAGCGAGGACGTGCGCATCGACCTGCAACTTCCGGAAAGGGAATTGGTCATTTCCTTCGACCGCCGCCTGATCACCCAGGCGCTCACCAACCTGGTGAAGAACGCGCGCGAGTCCATCGAGGCCCGGCGGGAGCGCGAGCCGGAACCGGAAGGACACATCGTCGTCAGGCTGGAAGAGCGGGAGGAATGGGTGGGCATTCACGTGATCGACAATGGCCGCGGCTTGCCGGAGGAAAATCGTCACCGGCTGACCGAGCCATACATGACCACCCGTGAGAAGGGCACGGGCCTTGGCCTGGCCATCGTTCAGCGCATCATGGAGGAACATGGCGGCAGACTGGAGCTGGCCGATGCCCCCGAGGGCAGGGGGGCGATGGTCAGCCTGTGGTTGCCGCGCAAGGAGGGCGGCGAAGAGGGCGAAAGGGATACCAACGCGCCGGCACAGGAGGAACAGGAGGCATGAGCGCCGATATTCTCATCGTCGATGATGAAGCCGACATTCGCGAGCTGATCGGCGGCATTCTGGAGGACGAAGGCTTCGAGGTGCGCCTGGCGGGCAACAGCACCGAGGCCCTGCGCGAGATCAACGCCCGCCGCCCGGCGCTGGTGGTGCTGGATATCTGGTTGCAGGGGTCGAAGCTGGACGGGCTGGAGCTGCTGGAGCTGATCAAGGCCGCGCACGCCGACCTGCCGGTCATCATCATCTCCGGCCACGGCAACATCGAAACCGCCGTCGCCGCCATCAGGAAGGGCGCGCACGATTACATCGAGAAGCCGTTCAAGGCCGACAAGCTCGTGCTCACCGTGCAGCGGGCGCTGGAGCTTTCCCGGCTCAAGCGCGAGAACATCGAGCTGCGCCATCGCGGCGGCGATCTGAAGATGGTGGGCGATTCCCCGGCCATGCGCCAGTTGCGCCAGACCATCGCGCGCGCCGCGCAGGGCAATGCGCGGGTGCTCATCTCCGGTCCGGCCGGCGTCGGCAAGGAGCTGGCGGCGCGCATGCTGCATGCGCAATCGCGGCGCGCCGAAGGGCCGTTCGTGGTTCTGCCCGCCGCCACCCTGTCGCCGGAGCGTCTGGAGGAGGAGCTGTTCGGTCGCGAAATTTCGCCCGGCCAGCACACCATCGGCAAGCTGGAGGAGGCGCATGGCGGCACCCTGTTCATCGATGAAGTGGCGGACATGCCGGAGCAGACCCAGGGCCGGGTGCTGCACGTGCTGCTGCGACAGACCTTCACCCGCGTGAATGGCGCCCATCCCGTCAGCGTCGATGTGCGCATCGTCTCCTCCACGGCCCGCGATCTGGAGGCGCTGGTGGCCGAGGGCGCGTTCCGCGCCGATCTCTATCACCGGCTGGCGGTGATGCCGCTGCGGGTGCCGCCGCTGGCGGAACGGCGCGAGGACATTCCGGCGCTGGTGGAGCATTTCATCGACCAGTATTCCCGCGCCTCCGGCCAGCCGGTGAAGCGCCTTTCCGCCGAGGCCATGGCGGTGCTTCAGAGCCGCGACTGGCCCGGCAACGTGCGCCAGCTGCGCAACTATGTGGAGCGTCTGATGATTCTCCATGGCGGCGAGGACATCGAGGAGATCACGCCGGAGATGCTGCCCGCCGACGAGACATCGGCGCAGGGCGCCGGCAACGGGCTGGATCTGGAGATGCTGCTGCCGCTGCCCCTGAAGGAAGCGCGCGAGGTCTTCGAGCGCCGCTATCTGGAAGCGCAACTGGCGCGTTTCGCCGGCAACATCTCGCGCACCGCCGCCGCCATCGGCATGGAGCGCTCCGCCCTCTACCGCAAGCTCAAGAGCCTCGGCCTGCAGGGGTAAAGGGAAGATGAAAACGTGTGGGCCACCTTTTGCGGGAGGCCCTCTCCCCCACCCGACCACCTTGCGCACAATATCCGGGTGGTCGGGTGGGGGAGAGGGCCGGTGCGAAGCGCTTCAGCGCAAGAATCGAGAAACGGTTGAACGGCTCTGGCGAGCATTTCCTGCTTCTGGGGGAAAAATCATGCGCATCATCGGCGGAGAACATCGCGGCGCCGCCATCCGCACGCCGAAGGGACGCGACACCCGCCCCACCACCGACCGCGTGCGCGAGGCCCTGTTCAACGTGCTGACGCACGCCGACTTCGCACCGCCGTTGTCCGGCGCGCGGGTGCTCGACCTCTTCGCCGGCTCCGGCGCGCTGGGGCTGGAGGCGCTTTCGCGCGGCGCCGCCTTCGCCCTGTTCGTGGATACCGACGCGAAGGCCCGCGCCGCCATCCGCGACAATCTGGTGCGGCTGGGGTTGCAGGGCAGGGCGAAGATCTGGCGCCGCGACGCCACGCGCATGGGCCGCTGCGCGCCCATGCCGCCGTTCGACCTGGCGCTGCTGGATCCGCCTTATGACCAGGGATTGGCCGAACGCGCGTTGGCGAGCCTGCGCGAAGGCGGCTGGCTGAAGCCGGGTGCTTTGGCGGTGGTGGAGGAAAGCGCGCGCAGCGCCTTCACCCCGCCCGCGCCGTTCGCGCCGCTGGATGTCCGCACCTACGGCGACACGGTGTTGCACTTCCTGCGCCACGCCGCGCCACCGGCAGCCTAACCATGATTTGCGTCCTTGACGCCTGAACAGCT
>JALVFB010000041.1 GCA_027030295.1 Hyphomicrobiales bacterium | reverse complement strand
AGGCTCTGAAGCGCCTCGCGCAGGCTGCCGCACACCGTCGGAATGGCCTTGGCCTCCTCCGGCGGCAGGTCGTAGAGGTCCTTGTCCAGCGCCTCGCCCGGGTCGATCTTGTTCAGGATGCCGTCCAGCCCCGCCATCATCATCGCCGAGAAGGCGAGATACGGGTTCGCGGACGGATCGGGGAAGCGCACCTCCACGCGCTTGCCGTTGGCGGACGGCGCGTGCGGAATGCGGCAGGAAGCCGAGCGGTTGCGCGCCGAATAGGCCAGCATCACCGGCGCCTCGTAGCCCGGCACCAGACGCTTGTAGGAGTTGGTGGACGGGTTGGTGAAGGCGTTCAGCGTCTTCGCGTGCTTGATGATGCCGCCGATGTAGTAGAGGCACTCCTTCGACAGCCCGGCGTATTCATTGCCCGCGAACACCGGCTTGCCGTCCTTCCAGATGGACTGGTGGCAGTGCATGCCCGTGCCGTTGTCGCCATAGACCGGCTTGGGCATGAAGGTCGCCGTCTTGCCATAGGCCTGCGCCACGTTGTGCACCACATACTTGTAGAGCTGGAGCTTGTCGGCGATGCGGGTGAGCACGTCGAACTTGATGCCCAGCTCGTGCTGCGCCGCGCCCACCTCGTGGTGGTGCTTCTCCGGCTCCAGGCCCAGATCCTTCATCACCGAAACCATCTCGGAGCGGATGTCCTGCGCCGAATCCACCGGGTTGATGGGGAAGTAGCCGCCCTTGGTGCGCGGACGATGGCCCATGTTGCCGGTTTCGTATTCGGCGCCGGTGTTCTTCGGCAGCTCCACGTCGTCCAGGTGGAAGAAGCAGTCATACGGATCGGCGGCGAAGCGCACGTCGTCGAACATGAAGAACTCCGCCTCCGGGCCGAAGTAGACGGTGTCGCCCACGCCGGACTGCTTCAGATAGGCCTCGGCCTTCTTCGCCGTGCCGCGCGGGTCGCGCTCGTAGCGCTCGCCGGTGTCCGGCTCCAGGATGTCGCAGAAGATGCCCAGCGTCGGCTGCGCGTAGAACGGATCGATGTGCGCCGTCTCCGGATCGGGCATCAGCACCATGTCGGATTCGTTGATGGCCTTCCAGCCGGCGATGGACGAGCCGTCGAACATGATGCCGTCGGCCATGGCATCCTCGTCGATGGCCGAAACGTCCATCGTCAGGTGCTGCAACTTGCCGCGCGGATCGGTGAAGCGCAGATCCACGAACTTGATGTCGTTGTCCTTGATCATCTGAAGGACGGATTCGGCGGACGCTTCCTTGTTCGCCATGATGTCTCCCTCGCTGTTTCGGTTGGTTGAGATGAAAAATGAAACCCCTGGCCCTGCCGCTCAGAGCGCTTCCGGCCCGCGTTCGCCGGTGCGGATGCGCACCGCGTCCGCGATGTCGGAGATGAAGATCTTGCCATCGCCGATGCGCCCGGTGCGGGCGGCGTTCTCGATGGCCTCCACGGCCTTCTCGAGCATGTCGTCGGCCACCACCACCTCGATCTTCACCTTGGGCAGGAAGTCGATGACATACTCCGCGCCACGATACAGCTCGGTGTGGCCCTTCTGGCGGCCGAAGCCCTTGGCCTCGAGCACGGTGATGCCCTGCACGCCCACTTCCTGCAACGCCTCCTTTACCTCATCCAGCTTGAAAGGCTTGATGATGGCTTCGATCTTCTTCACGGGCCGGCCTCCTCTGACTGTTCAGACCCCGCTTCATGCCCACCGGCGCACAACCCCCCACCGGCGGCCAGTGCATGCGCAGAAGTTCAATAGCAGGAACCATGCCAGTTGTGTCAATGGCGCAAATGGCCCGATTCGGCCCGTTTGGAAGGTTCCGCATGATGATTGGCAAATCCCGTGGCCCGTTTTTTGTTCATTGCGCCCAATTTTTCATCATCGCCGAAGGGGGGCGACCGCTTTCCGATGAAAGTCGAAAAGACCTGTTCGCAAGCCGGCACATTTGCGCCAGAATAGGCTTGGGAAAGGACGCATCGTCACATTGCAGCGCGAATGCCGCCACAAAACGGCCCGCCTTGCGAAAGACCATGAGCGCCATGCCGGGGGCATTTCGGGGAACCGGCAAACGAGGGGAAATGTGGTGTTCATGGGTGAACGTGAGGCGCCCGCCACGAGGGTGGCGGCCCTGATGGAGGATCCGTCGCTGGCGGGAGGCATCTTGTGCATGGATCTGCTGGCGCTGGTGGAAAACTGGCGCGCCATCGCCCGCGCCAACCCGGCGGCGGAAACCGCCGCCGTGGTGAAGGCCGATGCCTACGGCCTGGGGATGGGGCCGGTGGCGAAAGCGCTGGCGAAGGCCGGGTGCCGCACCTTTTTCGTCGCCTTGCCGGGGGAAGGCGCGGCCCTGAAGAGTCTGCTGCCCACGGCGCGGGTCTTCGTGCTTTCCGGATTGCCGCGCGGCGAAGCCGGATTTTTCCAACACCATGAACTGATGCCGGTGCTCAATTCCGCCGAAGAAGTGGAGGAGTGGGCGGACTTCTGCCGGCAGAACGAACTGCGCCTGCCGGCCGCGGTGCATGTGGACACCGGCATGAACCGGCTGGGCCTGCGCCCGGAGGAAGCGCGCCGGCTGGCCGGGCGGGCCGACCTGTTGCGCCGGTTCCGGCTGGAGCTGCTGATGAGCCACCTGGCGTGCGCCGACGAGCCGGGACACGAGATGAACATGCGCCAGCGGGGCATGTTCGAGGAGATCCGCGCGCTGTTTCCGGATGCGCCGGCCTCGCTGGCCAATTCCGCCGCCTCGCTCGCCTGGCCGGAATGGGAATACGATCTGTTGCGCCCCGGCATCGCGCTGTATGGCGGCAATCCCTTCGCCGACCGCCCGAACCCCATGCGCGCCGTGGTCACGCTTTATGGCACCATCCTGCAGGTGCGCGAGGTCAAACGCGGCGAAACCGTGGGCTACGGCGCCACCTGGCGCGCTCCGCGCGATTCGCGCATCGCCATTCTGGGGCTGGGTTATGCCGACGGGCTGTTCCGCTCCATTTCCGGCAGCGCCGGCGGCCCGGCGCATGTTTACATCGCCGGACAGTTCGCCCCCTATGTCGGGCGCATCTCCATGGACCTGACCGCCGTGGACGTCAGCCACATTCCGCCCGAGAGCCTCGCGCGTGGCCAGCGGGCGGAGGTGATGGGGCCACACGTGAGCGTGGACGAACTGGCCCGCTGGGCCGGCACCATCGCCTACGAGATTTTGACAAGCCTGGGATCGCGCTTTACACGACTCTACACGCCGACGGGGGAATGACGGGTCCCATGCGGGCCGCGGCAAGAACGGGTAGGGCGCGTGAATCCACTGGCCGGGATCGGACACGGGGTGCTGGCGCTGCTGGCCGAAATCGGCCGGCTGGCCATGTTCACCTGGCGGGCGCTTTCCATCGGCCTGCTGCCGCGCTGGTATCCGCGCCAGTGGCTGTTGCAGATGGTGCGCATGGGCTATTTCTCGCTGCCGGTCATCGGGCTGACGGCGTTCTTCACCGGCGGCGTGCTGGCGCTTCAGATCTGGATCGGTTCCTCGCGTTTCAACGCGGAAAATCTCGTGTCTTCCATCGTCGCGCTCGGCATCACCCGCGAGCTGGGGCCGGTGCTGGCCGGGTTGATGATGGCGGGCCGCGTCTCCGCCGCCATCGCCGCCGAAATCGGCACCATGAAGGTGACCGAGCAGATCGACGCGCTGGTGACCCTCTCCACCAATCCGCTGAAATACCTCGTCGCGCCGCGTATTCTCGCCGGCATCATCACCCTGCCGCTGCTGGTGGTGGTGGCGGACATCATCGGCATCATGGGCGGCTTCGTCGTCGGCACCCAGAAGCTGGGCTTCAACGCCGGCTCCTATCTCGCCAACACGGTGAATTTCCTTCAGCCGGACGATGTGACCTCCGGCCTCGTCAAGTCCGCCGTGTTCGGTTTCATCATCGCGCTCATGGGCTGCTACCACGGTTTTCACTCCCGCGGCGGCGCCCAGGGCGTGGGGCGGGCCACCACCAACGCCGTGGTTTCGTCCTCCATTCTCATTCTGGCGGCCAACTATGTGCTGACATCCACCTTGTTCGCGGAGTAGGGCCATGGCGCAGGCGGCGAGACAGGCACATGCGGGGCGAGGAGCTGACGCCACCCCTGCGGCGGACGTGCACATCCGCGTGCGCGGGCTGAAGAAGCGCTTCGGGCCGAAAGTGGTGCTCGATGGCGTCGATCTGGACGTGAAACGCCGCTCCTCGCTGGTGGTCATCGGTGGTTCGGGCACCGGCAAGTCGGTGCTCATCAAGTGCATCATCGGCCTGTTGCGCCCCGATGCCGGCGAGGTCGTCATCGACGGCGAGGAGACGACGCACCTGAAGGGCAGGGCGCGCGAACGCCTGATGGGCAGGTTCGGCATGCTGTTTCAGGGCGCGGCGCTGTTCGATTCGTTGCCCGTGTGGGAGAACGTCGCCTTCGGACTCATCCAGGGCCGTGGCGTTTCGCGTCGCGAAGCGCGCGAGATCGCCATCGAAAAGCTGGCGCAGGTGGGCTTGCCGCCGGAGGTCGGCGCGCTCTATCCGGCGGAGCTTTCCGGCGGCATGCAGAAGCGCGTCGGTCTGGCGCGCGCCATCGCCGCGCAACCGGAGATCATCCTCTTCGACGAGCCGACCACGGGGCTTGATCCGATCATGGCGGCCATCATCGACGAGTTGATCGTGAAGACGGTGAAGGAGGTCGGCGCCACGGCCATCACCATCACCCACGACATGAACTCGGTGCGCCGCATCGCCGACGAGGTGGCGATGATCCATCAGGGGAAAATCATCTGGCACGGGCCGGTGGCGGAGCTCGAGAATTCCGGCAATCCATACGTCGATCAGTTCATCCACGGCCGCGCCGAAGGACCGATCAGGATGCAGGTGACGAAAG
>JALVFB010000040.1 GCA_027030295.1 Hyphomicrobiales bacterium | reverse complement strand
GCCCGCTCCTCCAGGTGCGAGGGCCAGACCTCGACGACGTCGCCCCGAACCCGGAACGTGCCGCGGATGAAGTTGGCGTCGTGCCGCTCGTATTGCAGCGCCACCAGCTCGGCCATGATCCGTTTCTGCTCGATGAGCTGTCCGACATGCAGCGGCAGCGCCGTGGCGGCATAGGTCTCCACGTCGCCCAGGCCGTAGATGCAGGAGACGGAAGCCACCACGATCACGTCGTCGCGCTCCAGCAGCGCGCGCGTGGCCGAATGACGCATGCGGTCGATCTGCTCGTTGATCGCGCTGTCCTTCTCGATGTAGGTGTCCGTCTTCGGCACGTAGGCTTCCGGCTGGTAGTAGTCGTAATAGGAAACGAAATATTCCACCGCGTTGTCGGGGAAGAAGGACTTGAACTCGCCGTAGAGCTGCGCGGCCAGGGTCTTGTTGGGCGCCAGGATCAGCGCCGGGCGCTGCGTGGCCTCGATGATCCTGGCCATGGTGAAGGTCTTGCCGGAGCCGGTCACCCCCAACAAGACCTGATCGCGCGCGCCCGCCTTCAGCCCCGCCGCCAGCTCGGCGATGGCCTGCGGCTGATCCCCCTTCGGCTCGAACCCGGAAACCAGCCGGAACGGCCGGCCGCCTTCCGTTTTCGGCGGCTTGCGGAACCGATGGGGCGAAAAATCCGGACAGAACGGCTCCGGCGGGCGCAGGTTCGCCAGCGCCTCGCGTCCGGCCCGCGCGCGCGCCACCGCCGCCTCCGGGGTCAGGCGCGGGGCCTTGTCCTCTTCCATGCCCAGCGGCTTCAGGCCGCCTCGTGTCCGGCTGTGTCCCATGGCGGCGAATATAGGGCCATGCCGCCTGCCCGCAAAGGGGGTGGCATTCATCATTCGCTTACCATTTTCCGGCACAATGCGACCAGGAAGATGCCGGCTCCCCGTGCCGGCGCGCGTCAAAAAAGTCAGTTGCGGAAACATGATCATGATGAACGAAACCGGCAGCGCGAACGGGCCGCACGCCGCCTATCGGCCCAAGCCCGACGGCAAGACCGACCCCGCGGCGGAGGCGGGCTGGTATCTGCAACGCGAGCGCGAACGCCGCGGCGTTTCCCTGCAGGCGGCGGGCCGCGCCATCGGCGTGCATCCGGTGCACCTGCAGGCCATCGAGATGGGCGATCTGGCCAACCTGCCGGAACGCCCGGTGGCCCTGCGCATCATCGGTGACTATGCGCGCTTTCTGGGTTTCGAGGCGAAGCCGCTGGTGGAGCATTTCGACAAATGCCTGCCGCGGGAGGAAGAGGCCCCGTCCTCGGCCCGGGTGATCCCCTTCCCGCTGTTGGCGCGCCTGCGCGACATGGCGCGCACCCCGGCGGGCATGTCCGCCTCCATCGCCACGCTGATGCTGCTGTTCGGCGGCCTCGCCTGGGGGCTGTGGCCGTCCGGCCAGCCGCAGCCGGCGGAAGAGACGGAGAAAGTGGTGGCGGAAGCCACCCCACAGGTGAACGCCGACAAGCATCCGCGGCGCGAGGTGCGCTCGCTGGCCAGCGTGGAAGAGCGGCCCCTGCCCGACGCCGCGCCGGCCACGCCCGCCAACGCCGAGTCCGACCCCATCGGCGCGCTGATCACCCGCACCATCTCCCAGGCGAAGGACAAGCCTGCCGCCGAACCGGTTCCGGCTCCGGCCCTGCCGGCCCCGCCGGCCATGGAGCGGACGGAAAAACCTTCGGCCGAAGGGGCGGCCGCCCCGGCGAAGTCCGCTTCCGGGCAGAAGCCACAAACCGCGCAACCCGTGGGCACCGCCATCCATCCGCTGCGGCAGGTGCCGGGTCGTGGCCTGGCGCTGAAGGCGTCGGAAGAGATATGGGTGCGGCTGGAGGACGATCGCGGCGCCACCTGGTATTCGGGCTTTCTGCGCCCCGGCGACGTGCTGGCGCTGCCGAAGGGACGCACCCTGCGCCTGACGGCGGGTGATGTGCACCGGCTGGAATGGTTCGCCAATGGCCGCAGCATGGGTCGGCTGGGCCGCCGTGGCGAGGATTTCATCAGCGAGCCGCTGAAGCGCCTGTATCAGCAGGCGGGCACGGCCATGCCCTCCGCCGGCTGATGCCTCCGGGCATGCGCCTATACCCGCATGGGCATGAGCACGTAGAGCACCCGCTCTTCCGCCTCGTCGCGAATGATGGTGGGAGAGCCGGCGTCTGAAAGCAGGAACTCGGTGGCGTCGCCGCTGAACTGGCCGATGATGTCCAGCAGATAGCGGGCATTGAAGCCGATCTCCATGTCGCCGCCGCTGAAGCTGGCGGCCAGCTCCTCTTCCGCCGATCCTGCCTCGGGATTGTTCACCGACAGCAACAGCGTCTCCGGCGCGATGGTGAGCTTCACCGCCCGGCCCTTGTCGGAGGAAACGATGGAGACGCGATCCACCGCCTGGGCGAACAGCTTCGTGTCCACTTCCAGCTTCTTGTCGTTGTTCACCGGAATGACGCGCTCGTAATCGGGGAAGCGGCCATCGATGAGCTTGGAAGTGAGCACCACGCCGTCGATGGAAAAGCGGATGGTGTTTTCCGACAGCGCCACTTCGATGTCGTCTGTGGCGGCGTCGAACAGCCGCATCAGCTCCGCCACCGCCTTGCGCGGCACGATGATGCCGGGCATGCCGGCCGCGCCCTCCGGGGCCTCCACCTCGGCCCGCGCCAGCCGGTGGCCGTCGGTGGCCACGGCGCGCAGCATCACCCCGTGGTCCGTCTCGGAAGTGTGGAAATAGATGCCGTTCAGATAATAGCGCGTCTCTTCGGTGGAGATGGCGAAGCGCGTGCGGTCGATGAGGAACCTGAGATCCTCCGGCGCGATGGTGAAGGTGTTTGTCGGCTCCACCGCCGCCAGCTCCGGAAAGTCCTCCGGCGGCAGGGAAGAGAGCATGAACCGCGAGCGCCCGGAAGTGACCACCACCCGCCCCGCCTCCGGCTCGTCGATTTTCAGCTGGCTGCCTTCGGGCAGCTTGCGCACGATGTCGTGCAGCAGGTGCGCCGGAGCCGTGGCCGCGCCGTCCGCCTCCACCATGGCCGCGGCGTCTTCCACCACTTCCAGCTCCAGGTCGGTGGCCACCAGCCGCAGCGCATCGCCGCGCGCCTGCAACAGCACGTTGGAGAGAATGGGGATGGTGTTGCGCCGCTCCACCACGCTTTGCACGTGCGCCAGCGCGCTCAGCATCGCATCCCGCTCTATGGTGACCCGCATGCCCCTGCTTGCCTCCCGCATCGCAGAAAGTGGTTGTCCCCGCCGGGGGATGCGAACTTTAGGCCCGCGAGACGGGCGCGGTCAAGCATGGCCTGTGGAAAGAGGAAGCCCCGGAGAGGACCGGGGCGCCGAAGTGCGGAGAGAGCAAATGGGTCGGCCCGCGCCGGCCTAGAGGGAAGGGCCGCATCCGTCAGGATATGGTTGGCAGGCGCGGGCCGAACCATGCTCATCCTGCCTTTTCGCCTGCTTCCGCACCATCGGGGAGCTTCCCGGTTTTTTCCCGGTTTTTCACCGGGCAGGCGTCCAGGTCCAGCCGCGCCGCCACCGAAACCATCCGCGTGGTGGAGGAAAAACCCGTCTTCTTGAGCAGATTGGCCCGGTGAAACTCCACCGTCTTCGGGGCGATGCCCAGCCTTTGCGCGATTTCCTTCGACGACAGCCCCTCGCACAGGCAGGTCAGCACCTGCAACTCGCGACGGGTGAGATCGGCGAAGCGCGCGCGCTCCCCGGCGGAAACATTGCCTGGAATGGCCGCCGCCAGCGCCTTTTCCGTGTGCCGGCTGCGCCAGATCCAGGCCGCGGCGAAAGCCGCCGCCGCCACCGCCAGCAACGCCAGCGCCAACAGCCAGCCGGGCAGGCTGTCGCGCCGGCGACGGGCCTCGCGGAAAGCATTCAGCAGGGCGCGCACCGGCTGATAGGAGAGCGGCGCCACCCATTGCATGCGACAGCCACCGAGCATGCGCACGTCCCGCCGCCCCAGGGTCAGCAACGCCTGCAACACCTCATCGGCCAGCGCTCGATCCACACCATCGCGCACCACGAACGGCCACTCCGGATACAGCCGGCTGGAGGCCTTCCACGGAAATCCCTCATGCGGCACCGGGTGCAGGATGCGGATCCTTTTCATGTCCAGCCGACCGTCGCGGGCCATGTTTTCCAACAGGCCGGTGCGCACGATGCCGACATCGGCCTTGCCGGAAAGCACCGCCTGCACGATGCGATCCTGCGGAAAGCCGGTGAAATACATTTCCACGTCACCACCGAGCAGGTCGATGCCCAATGCCAGAAATTCGCGCCAGCCCACCAGAAAGCCCCCGAAGGCACGGGCGCTCACCGCCGCCACCCGGCGCCCCTTCGCATCCGCCAGGCTGCCGATGCCACGCGCGTTCGCGCGGGTGAAAATGACGCTGCCGAAACGCATCACCCGCTGTCCCTCCGGCGTGGTGCGCACCAGCGTGGCCAGGGCCGAAAGCGGATATTCCTCCGCCAGCGCCACGTAGTGCCCCGGATTGGTGATGAGAAAATCCACTTCATCGCGGGCCAGAAACTCGCGCGCGGACTCCAGCGTCACCGGCACCAGCCGAAAACGGTGCCGCGACACCCTTTTGTTCAGCAATTCGACGAGCCTGCCCCATTGTTGCCGTGCGTGCGCCTCGCCGCGCCAGACCAACACGCCGATGCGCACCACCTCCGTCGCGGGCGTGCGCTCCTGAGCGGCGACCACGGGCGGCAGCGCCAGCAGCCACAACGCCAGCAGCCAAGACAGACGAACGATCTTCCCGGGCGACACGATGCCTGCCCTCCCCTCCTTTCTTGCGACCCGCCCACAGCCTATCGGGCCTCGACGCGCGGGGAAAGCCGCAGAAGTCAAACCCGCCCATCCACTCCTCGGAAAAGTCTCCGGGCATTGCCATATTGATTCCCGGAAGCAGGAGAAGACCCCTCCCGG
>JALVFB010000039.1 GCA_027030295.1 Hyphomicrobiales bacterium | reverse complement strand
AGGGGCCGGTATACAGCTCCACCCGGTCGGCGCCGATCTCCCTTGCAATCTCCAGCCCTTCCGGCGTCGGGTCGGCGAACAACGAGACGCGGATGCCGCGCTTCTTCAGCCGCTCGACGATGGGGGCCAGGAAATCGCGCTGGGCGGCGAAGTCCCAGCCGTGGTCGGAGGTGGCCTGCGCCGGATCGTCCGGCACCAGCGTGGCCTGATCGGGCCGCACGTCCTCGACGATGGCGAGCCAGCGTTCGTCCGGGTAGCCCTCGATGTTGTATTCCTTGTCCGGGTATTCGCGGCGGATCATCTCGGCGATGTCATAGACGTCCGACTTGCGGATGTGGCGCTCGTCCGGACGCGGGTGCACCGTCAACCCCGCCGCGCCCGCGCCCAGCGCCAGGCGGCCGATGTCGCACACGTCCGGCCAGGGCAGGTCGCGCCGATTGCGCAGCAGCGCCACCGCGTTCAGATTCACCGAGAGATTGACCATGGCTGAAGCCCACAGATGATGCGATTTGACCGCGTGGTTCTCCCGTTTCCGTCATTCCTTGTTGCTTCCTGACGTCATCCCCGCGAAAGCGGGGATCCATACTGACGCCGTTGGTTACTGGATTCCCGCTTTCGCGGGAATGACGGAAAAGAGAACGCTCCTGGCAACGCGCATATGAAACGCATCCGGCGTCTGCGTCAATGCCGATGTCAGTCCGCGCGCAGTGGCTTCGGCCCGCGCGAGATGGCGGCGATGCCGGTGCGCACCACCTCGATCAGCCCCAGCGGCTTCATCAGCTCGATGAACTGATCCACCTTGCGGCTCTTGCCGGTGATCTCGAACACGAACGAGCCGGTGTGCGCATCCACCACCCGCGCGCGGAAGGCGTCGGCCAGGCGCAGCGCCTCCACGCGCTTCTCGCCTTCGCCCACCACCTTCACCAGCGCCAGCTCGCGTTCGATGGGGTCGCCCATGAGCGTCAGATCGGCCACCGAATGCACCGGCACCAGGCGCGAGAGCTGGGCGCGAATCTGGTTCAGCGTGTGCGGCGTGCCGCGGCAGACGATGGTGATGCGCGAGATGCCGCGCTCGTGCTCCGTTTCCGATACGGTGAGCTGCTCGATGTTGTAGCCGCGGGCGGAAAACAGCCCGATGATGCGGGCCAGCACGCCCGGCTCGTTGTCCACCACCACGGCCAGCGTGTGCAGCTCCTCGCGCTCCTTCTCCGGCGTGATGAAATAGGCAGAGGCGGGGGGAATGCCGGTTGCAGGCTTGTTCATGGTTGCGGTCCTCCTGTTCAGACGCCGGCCTCTTCGGCGGACTTGACCTCCTCGCCCAGCAGCATCTCGTTGTGCGGCTGGCCGGCCGGGATCATGGGGAAGCAGTTGGCGAGATTGACCACCTGCACGTTCATGAACACCGGGCCGTCATGCGCCATCATCTCGCGAATGGCGTCGTCCAGCTCGTCGGGCCTCGTCACGTGCATGCCCTTCCAGTGATAGGCTTCCGCCAGCGCCAGGAAGTCCGGCTGCGCCTCGACGTAGGATTCGGAAAACCGATTGCCGTGCAGCAGCTCCTGCCACTGGCGCACCATGCCGAGATAGTTGTTGTTGAGCAGGAAGACCTTCACCGGCAAATCGTGGTGGATGGCGGTGGCCAGCTCCTGGATGTTCATCTGGATGGAGCCGTCGCCGGAGATGCAGATGACCGGCTTGTCGCGGTTGGCCGCCTTGGCGCCCAGGGCGGCGGGCAGACCATAGCCCATGGTGCCCAGCCCGCCGGAGGTCATGAGGCGGCGGGGGGCGTCGAAGCGATAATATTGCGCCGTCCACATCTGGTGCTGGCCGACGTCGGTGGTGATGATGGGATCCATCTCGTGCGTGAGCGCCCACAGCCGCTCGATGGCGTATTGCGGCATGATGGCGTCCTTGCGCTTCTGATAGGCCAGGCAGTCGCGCGCGCGCCAGACGTCTATCTGATTCCACCAGCGGGCGAGCGCCTCGCGGTCCACCTTTTCGCTCAGGTTTTTCTCGTGCCACAGGCGCAGCATCTCCTGCAGCACATGGCCGCAGTCGCCGAGGATGCCGACATCGGCGTGCACCACCTTGTTGATGCTGGCGGGGTCGATGTCGATGTGGATCTTCTTCGAGCCCGGGGCGAAGGCGTCCACCTTGCCGGTGATGCGGTCGTCGAAGCGGGCGCCGACGGCGATCATGACATCGCAGCCGTGCATGGCGAGGTTGGCCTCATAGGTGCCGTGCATGCCCAGCATGCCCAGCCACTGCTCGTTCGAGGCCGGAAAGGCGCCCAGGCCCATGAGCGTGGAGGTGATGGGGAAGCCCGTGGCCTTCACCAGATCGCGCAACGCCTCCACGGCGGCCATGCCCGAGTTGATGACGCCGCCGCCGGTGTAGAAGATGGGGCGCTTGGCGTTGGCCATCAGCTCCAGCGCCTGCTCGATGGCCGCCGGGTCGCCCTTCACCTGCGGGTGATAGGTGCGGTGCTTCACTTCCTCGGGCGGCACGTAGACGCCCGTCTGGAACTGGATGTCCTTGGGAATGTCCACCACCACCGGGCCGGGGCGGCCATGGGTGGCCACGTAGAAGGCCTCGTGGATGGTGCGGGCGATGTCGTTCACGTCCTTGACGAGATAGTTGTGTTTGGTCGCCGGACGGGTGATGCCCACCGTGTCGCACTCCTGAAAGGCGTCGGTGCCGATGAGCGTGGTGGGCACCTGGCCGGTGATGACGACGACGGGAATGGAGTCCATCAGCGCGTCGGTCAGCCCGGTGACGGTGTTGGTGGCGCCGGGGCCGGAGGTGACCATGACCACGCCCACCTTGCCGGAAGAGCGGGCATAACCTTCCGCCGCGTGCACCGCGCCCTGCTCGTGGCGCACGAGGATGTGGTTCAGCTCGTCCTGCTGGAACAGCTCGTCGTAGATGGGCAGCACCGCGCCGCCAGGGTAGCCGAAGATGTCCTTCACACCCTGATCCTTCAGCGCCCGCAACACGATTTCCGCGCCGGTCATCATCTCCGGTTGCGCCTTGTCCGTCATGGCTGGCCTCTCGTGTCTCTCGTTCCGGTCGTGGTTTCCATTATTCCCAAAGCCCGCCGCGGGCAACAAAAAAGGCCCCGGAAACGGGACCTCTCGGCGCACACCATGTTGCCGCGCGACGGATGTTCATCCGCCACGGATGGTGCGCGCGTTCTTTACTACCAGCTTCATCATGGTGCGCTCTTCCTACAGAGGTGCGCGGGCGAGGTCAAGGGCCAATAGTGCCGCATCCTCGCCGGTTTCCGCCCAGTGCCAGTGGCGCATGAACTTGCGCGCCCAGGTCATCTGGCGTTTGGCGTATTGGCGGGTTTCGTTGATGGCGCCCTGGGCCGCCTCCTGCATGGTGATGTCTCCGCGCAGCGCGGCGGCGATGTTGCGCACGCCATGGGCCTTCATGGCGGGCAGCGTGGGGTCGAGGTTGCGGGCCAGCAGGCGTTGCACTTCCTCGATGGCGCCCTGCTCCAGCATGGCATGGAAGCGCGCGGCGATGCGCTGGCGCAGCCAGTCGCGGTCGGGGGCCAGAAAAACGCGAATGATGCGCGCGTCCGGGGGCAGGGCGGGGCGTTCGGAGCCGTGGAAGGCGGACAACTCGCGTCCGGTGGCGAGCCTGACCTCCAGCGCGCGCACGAGGCGCTGGCGGTCGTGCGGGATGTCGCGCATGCCCAGTTCGAGGGCACGCCGGCGCAAGTGGTCGATGCCGTTATCTGCCCAGGCGGCCACCTGTTGGCGCACGTCCCTGGGCACCGGCGGGATGTTCGCCAGCCCTTCCTCCAGGGCGCGGAAATACAGTCCCGTGCCGCCGGTGAGGATGGGCACGCGGCCTTCGCGCCACGCCTGCTCGATGGCGGCGCGGGCATCGGTGAGCCATTCGCCGACGGAATAGCGATGCGCAGCATCCACATGGCCATAGAGCGCGTGCGGGGCCTGGCGTTCCTCCTCCGGCGAGGGACGCGCGGTGAGCACGCGCAGATCACGATAGACCTGCATGGAATCGGCGTTGATGACGACGCCGTTTAATGCCCGCGCCAGCGTCAGCGCCGCCGCCGACTTGCCCGAGGCGGTGGGGCCTGCGACAAGGATGGCTGTTCTGTCGTTCATGGGATGGATATATGCATGCGCAAGGCGTTTCGGAAAGGGAGCGGCGGATGAGCGGGAATGAGCAATTGCCCGATCAGGTGCTGGTGCTGGTGGCGAAGCCCGGTGCGGCGGTGCTGGATGATGACCTGCTGGCGCAGGTGGCGGCGCCGCTTGCGCTGTTCAATGCCGAGTTGCGTTGGCTGGAGGAAGAGGGGCGCACGGCGGCCGAGATCGCCTTCACCCCGCCGCCGCCGTCGCATTACAATCCGCGCTCGCTGGAGGAGCGGGTGCGGCGCACGCTCATGGGTCTGCCCATCGACGTGGCGGTGTTGCCGCTGGGCGGCAGGCGCAAGAAGCTGCTGATTGCCGACATGGATTCCACCATCATCGGGCAGGAATGTATCGACGAGCTGGCGACGCATGCCGGCGTCGGCGAGGAGGTGGCGGAAGTGACGGAGCGCGCCATGCGCGGGGAGCTGGATTTTCGCGGCGCGCTGCGCGAGCGGCTGAAGAAGCTGAAGGGGCTGCCGGAGGAGGCCATCGCGGAGGTCATCGAACAGCGCATCTGCATCAACAATGGCGCGGAGGTGCTGGTGCGCACGATGAAGGCGCATGGGGCGAAGACGGCGCTGGTGTCCGGTGGCTTCGTGCCCTTTGCCCGGCACGTGGCGGAGCAGGTGGGGTTCGATTTTTTCCGCGCCAACGAGCTGCCGGTGGAGGACGGCAGGCTGACGGGGGAGGCGGCGGAGCCGATTCTGGGCAAGGACGCCAAGCTGGAAACGATGCTGGAGCTGGTGGCGGAAATGGGCATTGCCACCGACGACGTGCTGGCGGTGGGC
>JALVFB010000038.1 GCA_027030295.1 Hyphomicrobiales bacterium | reverse complement strand
CCGGACTTCACCCCGCCTTCCACCCGCATTTCCCAGGCTTCCGGCGCGCCGGCCGGGCGCGAAACGATGGAAAGCCGCGCCGCCGCCCCGATGGCCGCCAGCGCCTCGCCGCGAAAGCCCAGGGTGGAGATGTGCACCAGATCGTCATCGGCCAGCTTGGATGTGGCGTGCCGCTCCACCGCCAGCGCCAGCTCCTCGCGGCCCATGCCCACGCCGTCGTCCGCCACCTCGATGAGCGTGCGCCCGCCGTCGCGGAAGATCACTTCGATGCGCCGCGCCCGCGCGTCCAGCGCGTTTTCCACCAGCTCCTTCACCACCGCGGCCGGGCGCTCGATGACCTCGCCGGCGGCGATGCGGTTGACGACCTCTGGCGGCAGTTTGCGAATGGGCATGGCGATTCTCCGAAAAACGCGTGCGAAGAATACTCCCCCGCCCATGCGCGTGGGTCAAATCAGGGGCGCGCCTTTTCCTGGCGCAGGGTGAAGCCGTCACGCGCATTCAGCACCAGCAGGATGATCACCGCCGCGCCGGCCACCAGTTCCGCCGCCTGCGCCAGCTTCCAGGGGAAGTCCGGCGCGCCGCCCTGAAGTTTCAGCGCCAGATAGACGGCGGACGGCAGCAGCACCACGAACGA
Source organism: Hyphomicrobiales bacterium (assembly GCA_027030295.1). GTDB lineage: Bacteria > Pseudomonadota > Alphaproteobacteria > Rhizobiales > Aestuariivirgaceae > Thermopetrobacter. The sequence goes on along the minus strand of JALVFB010000038.1, from coordinate 4,411 downwards.
GATGGCCCCGGCGGCGAGCATGCGCTTCAGCTTGCGCGCCACCGCCGCCTCGCGCAGGCGGTTGATGGCCAGCAGGCGGCCGGAAAGCCCCGCCACCAGCAGCGCGGTGAGCTGAAAGACGATGCCATACAGCACGGTCAGCTTCATGCCGGCGACGACGGCCTCGCCACCGATGAACAACGTGGTCACCGTGCCCAGCCAGAACAGGGCGGTGATGCCCAGCGCCAGCAGTCCGGCGACGCGGTGCAATGAAATCCTGAAATCTTCCATGGCTTCGTCCTCCCGCAAATTCTTCTGCAGGCTGCTTCACCGTGCGACGGCGGGTTCCCCTGCCGGCGCCGCCTTCGCCGCCGCCGGCTGTGGCGGGTTGCCATACACGACAACCTGCATGCGTTCCGGATGCAGCATCCGCCGCGCCGCCCGTTTCGCGTCCTGCAAGCTGACCGCCCGCATCAGATCGTTGCGTTTCTTGAGATAATCGATGCCCAGATGCTGCAAGCGCAACCCCAGCAGCATGCCGGCGATTTTCGTTGTCGAATCAAAGCGCAACGGCCAGGAGCCGATGAGATGGTCCTTCGCTTCCTCCAGTTCGCGCGCGGTGACTCCTTCCTTCGCCACCCGCCGGATGTTTTCCAGCATGATGTCGCGCGCCAGCAGGGCCTTGTCGTTGCGGGTGCCGGCATAGGCGAAGAACACGCCGTCCTTTTCGTGCGTGATCAGGGCGGAATAGACGGAATAGGCCAGCCCGCGCTTTTCCCGCACCTCTTCCATCAGCCGCGAGCCGAAGCCGCCACCGCCGAGGATGTGGTTCACCACATAGGCCGGAATGAAGTCCGCATCATCCCGTCGGATGCTGTCGGCGCCCATCAGCACGATGCTTTGCGGAATGACCCTGCGCACGATTTTCATCCGCGCCTGCTTCGGAAAGACGGGAGGCGCGATGTCCGGCATGCCGGATTTTGCCGGCAGATCGCCGAACACCGTATCGACCATCTGCGCCATGTGCTTCTCGTCGATGTCGCCGGCCACCACGACCAGCAACTTCTCGCGAGCGAACAGGCGCTTGTGCAAGGCGTGCAGATCGTCCGCCGTGATCGCGCCAATGCCCCGCAGGTCGCCATCCACCGCGCGCGCGAAGGGGTGCTTGCCATAGAGCATGCGGCGGAAGGCGTCCCAGGCCCGTTCCTCCGGGTCTTCGGCCTTCTTGCGCAGACTCACCAGCAGTTGCCGGCGAATGCGCTCCAGCGGTTGCGCGTCGAAGCGCGGACGGTTGACGGCCAGCGCCAGCAGCTTCACCGATTCATCGAGGTTCCTGCTCAGGCTGCGGAAGGAGCCGCTGAACCATTCCCTGCCGGCGGAATGATCCATGGAAAAGGCCAGCTCCTCCATCCGCTCCTGGAACTGTTCGGAGGTCATGTCGCCCGCGCCTTCGTCCAGCATGGCGGAAAGGAAATTGGCCAGCCCCTCCTTGCCGGCCGGGTCGGCCGCCGCGCCGCCGGCGAAGGCATAGTTCATGGCCACGATGGGCACCGTGTGATCCTCGGCGAACCACACCGTGATGCCCTTGGGTGTTTTCACCTCGCGCACCTCCAGCGCGCTGGCCGCCAGCGGCGGCGCCAGCAGCAGCAGGATCGCCAGCAGAAAGCGCCTCATGCCGAACGCCACCATCATCGCGCGCTCTCCTTTTCGGCGGAAGAGGAGCGCATTGCCGCTTTCGCCTTCTTCTCTGGCGGCAGCAGCCAGCCGGTGACGGCGTTGGCGGGCCGCAGCACCGCGCGCGCCGCCTTCAGCGCCTCTTCGCCGCTCACCTTCGCGATGCGCTCATCCCATGTCAGCACCGACTGCACGCCCGTTTCCGTCGCCATGGCCTCGCCGAAGATGCGCGCCAGCGCGAACTGCGAATCCAGCGCGTAGATGGCGGACGCCACCATGCTCCCTTTCGACCGTTCCAGCCGCTTTTCATCGACGCCCCTTTCCAGCACCTCTTTCAGCACCGCGTCGATGCGCGCTTCCAGCCTTTCCGGCGTCACTCCCGGCGCCGGCGTCGCATACACGCCGAAGGTGCCATAATCGCGGTCGTCGCCGGAATAGAAGGCCCCGGCCCAGGCCGCCACCTTCTCTTTCACCACCAGCCGGCGATAGAGCACCGAGGTGGTGCCGCCGCCCAGCGCATCGGCGAACACGTCCAGCGCATGCGCCATGCCGCCCTTCGCCGTGCGATAGGACGGCGCCACCCACAGGCGCTGAAACGTCGGCTGGCGCACCCGCGCATCACGCATCATCAGCCGCCGCGCCGCCAGCGGCGGCGGCTCCGGCGTGCGCCAGCGTGGCCGCACGGCGGCGGTGTTCTTCAGCGCGCCATAATGCTTCAGCGCCAGCGCGCGCACCTTTTCCGGCTCCACGTCGCCGGCCACCACCACGACGGCGTTCGCCGGCGTGTAGAAGCGCCGATAGAAGGCCATGACGTCGGCCAGCGTCAGATGCTTCACGTCCGCCATCCAGCCCACCACCGGGCGGCGATAGGGATGGGCGGTGAACAGCATGGCCTGCATGCGCTCGGCGAACAGGGTGCGCGGATCGTTTTCCGTGCGCATGCGGCGTTCTTCCTTGATCACCTCCAGCTCGGTCTTCACGTCCTTTTCCGAAAGCTGAAGGTTCTGCATGCGGTCGGCCTCCATCTCCATCACCATGCCCAGCTTGTCGCTGGCGATGCGCTGGAAATAGGCCGTGTAGTCGCGGCTGGTGAAGGCGTTCTCGTTGCCGCCATAGCGCTTGATGATGCGGGAGAATTCGCCGGGCGCGATGCGTTTCGTGCCCTTGAACATGAGGTGTTCCAGATAATGCGCCAGCCCCGTCTTGCCCGCCGGCTCGTCGGCCGCGCCGACGCGATACCACACCATGTGGGTCACCACCGGCGCGCGATGATCGGGAATGACCACCAGGGTGAGGCCGTTGTTCAGCGTCCAGGTCTTCACCGGCACGTTCAGCGCCCACGCGGGCCACGCCAGCGCCAGCCAACCCAGCAGGGCGAGAAGCAGGCCCGGCAGGCGCGCATGCGTGTTACGCCATCTCATTTCCAGACGCTGCCCATGTTGAAGATGGTGCCGTATTTGGGGTTCTTGCGGCGTTTTTCTTCTTTCAGCTTGTCGGCCAGCTCGCGGTTCAGTTCGGCGATCTTCTTGCGGGTGCCGTCCGGACGATGGATGGAAATGCCATGCCGGCGATAGATGTCGTAAAAACCGCTTTCCGCCTTTTGCCCGGGCGCGGGCGAAAGACTGGCGGCGTCGCCGGCGCTGGCGGTGGTCGCTCCGGGCGCCGGACTGCCCGAGACGGGCGGCGCGGCGAGGCCGGCATTGGCGGGCCGGGCGGCGCCATTGGCGCTGGCGATGTTCGTGCTGGCGGGCGGCCTGAGCTCCAGGTCGGGCGGCACGGAAAGCGGCTGCACCGTGCGCACCTTCGTTTCATCGGGCGCGCTCTTGCCAATGCCCAGCGTGTTCTGAAAGGCCGTTTCCGAGCACGCGGCCAGCGCCAGGCAGGGCAGGGCGATTGCTATGATCTTCCTGTTCATGCAGCACCTCTTGCCGCGCCAATGGGGCAGGCTTGTGGCGGTTCGGGCGGTGCTCCCTCACGCGCCATCGCCCCGGAAGGAGTCATACAGGAGGATGGCCGCGCCGGCAACGATGGCGACATCGGCCAGGTTGAAAACGTACCAGGAGAACCGGCCCACGTGGAACCAGAAGAAGTCCGCCACCGCGCCGTGCACGATGCGGTCGAAGATGTTGGCCACCGCGCCGCCCAGGATCAGCCCGATGGCCGCCGCCGGCACGGGTTTGCGCTGCCGCGCCAGCCACAGCCACAGACCGATGCTGATGAGGGTGGTGAAGCCGATGAGCATCCAGCGCCCGGCCTCCGAGTGCTGGGCGAACCAGCCATAGGAAATGCCCCGGTTCCACGCCAGCACGATGTCGAAAAACGGCAGGATCTCGATGCGCCGATAGGGCCAGCTGGCCATGTCGTAGATGCCCAGCATCAGGAGCTTGAAGCCCTGATCGCCGAGGAAAGCGAGCACGGCGAATGCCAGCCCGATGAACGACATCGGCCCCCAGAGGGAAAAACCGGACCATCTGCCACCGGAAGATTTCATGCTGGCCTTGGAAATGCGCGCTGTTTTCCCGCCATGTAGCAGCCACGCTGCGGAAAGGAAAGCAGGCGGCTTCCCCCAGGGCATTGTTATCTTCGCCCGGGTGGAAAGCCGCCTTCGCCTCCCTTGTTCCGGAATGGGTTCCCGGTCAGCGACAGCCGCGCGCGTAGCCCTTGCGCGCCGCTTCATGTTTGGCGCGAGCCACCGCCGCGCCACCCGCCGTGTGCAACAGATCGTAGTGTGCCCGCCGCACCCTGCGCCACATGCGCA
>JALVFB010000037.1 GCA_027030295.1 Hyphomicrobiales bacterium | reverse complement strand
CATGATAGTATGAGATGCCTTTCAGGCATGCCCCGAGGCGGCGGACAGGCTGCCGGGGTCGATGCCGATCTTGCGCAGCGCCGCCGCGTAGCGCTCTTCCGGCGGCAGGTCGAACAGGATCTCCATGTCCGCCGGGCAGGTGAGCCAGGCGTTGTCCGCCAGTTCCGCCTCCAGCTGCCCGGCCGCCCAGCCGGCGTAACCCAGCGCCAGCAGCATCCGCGCCGGCCCGCGCCCGCGCACGAGGTCATGCAGGATGTCCAGCGAAGCCGTCAGCCCCACCCGGCCGTCCACGTCCAGCGTGCCGTCCTCCAGCAGATAGTCGATGGTGTGCAGCACGAAGCCGCGCCCCGGCTCCACCGGCCCGCCGGTGAACACCGGCTGGCGATAGACCTCGTGCGGCAGGTGGATGCTGTTGGTCTCCTCCGGCGGCAGCAGCCCCAGCCGATGCAGCAGGTCGCCCAGCATCATGTCCTCGATGGGCTTGTTGACCACGATGCCCATGGCGCCTTCGTCGGTGTGCGCGCACATGTAGATGAGCGTGCGCTCGAAGCGCGGATCGCCAATCGCCGGCATGGCGATGAGGAAATGTGCGTTCAGATAGTCCTGGCCGTCCATGCGCCGTATCCGTGAAAAAATTGCCGTTGTTCCCTGCATTATGGGGATGGAACGTGCCGATGTCATGGCCCGGCCGCATTTTTTGTCCTTTTCGCCATCATGTCATTTTCGTGAACGCACCAGCCGTCACGATGCGGTATAGTCCCCCGCGACCGGAAAATATCACGAGGACGGCATGCATCCGCGACACATCATCGCCCTGTTCTTCCTGCTGTTGCTGGCCCTGGCGCCACAACTGCCCGCGCGCGCCCAATCCGATCCGGCGCCCGCCACCCGGGTGGAGCTGCTCGATGGCGGCTGGCGCGACGGCAAACGGCTGGCCGCGGTGGTGATGCGGCTGGCCCCGGGCTGGAAGACCTATTGGCGGGTGCCGGGCGAAGGCGGCCTGCCACCGCGCTTCGATTTCTCCGGCTCCGCCAATGTGGACAAGGTGCGCGTGCTGTGGCCGGCGCCGAAGCGCTTCCGCAGCCCCGTCACCGGCGAGACCATCGGTTTCAAGCGCCTGGTCGTGTTTCCGCTGTTGATAACGCCGAAGAACCGGGACGAACCGATGCGCCTGACCCTGAAGCTGGATTATGGCGTGTGCGGCGAAATGTGCATGCCGGCGACGGCCAACGTGAGTCTGTTGCTGCCGCCGGAACCAGAGGTGGAGCAGGCGACGCGCGCGCTCATCGACGAATGGCTGAGGAAAACCCCGCAGGTGGATGACGGCGCGCTGAAACTCGCCGCCGTGCGGCTGGTGCGCGAAGGCGACAGGCCGGCCCTGGAAGTGGCGCTCACCGGCACGGGAGCGGATGCGGTGTCCGACATGTTCGTGGAAGGAGTGGACATGGCCGTGTTCGGCCCGCCCCGCCGCATCGGCGAGAAAAACGGCGCCGTCGTCTATCGTCTGCGCGAATCGGGCGGGCTGGTGTCGGAAGAGGATTTCGCCCATGCCCGGCTGCGCCTTACCATTCTGCGGAACGACAAGGCCATTGAGCGCACCGTCGCTCTCCCGTAATCTTCCCCGCAGGCACATCACAGCAGGGAGGAGAGTTTTATGCCCATCGCAAAAGGGGACAGGATTCCGCAGGCCACCGTGTTCGTAATGGGCGAGAACGGCCCGGAACCGGTGAAGACCGGCGATGTTTTCGCTGGCAGAAAGGTGGTGTTGTTCGCCATTCCCGGCGCCTTCACCCCCACCTGCCAGGCGCTGCACATTCCGTCCTACGTGGCGAACGTGGATGCGCTGAAGGAAAAGGGCGTGGACGCGGTGGTGTGCATGGCGGTGAACGATCCGTTCGTGCTGGCGGCGCAGGCCGAGGCCACCGGCGCTGCCGGCAGGCTGGAATGCCTCTCCGATGGCAACGGCGAGTTCACGAAGGCCCTGGGGCTGGAGCTGGACGGCTCCGGCATCGGCCTCGGCACCCGTTCACAGCGCTTCGCCATGATCGTGAACGACGGCGTGGTGGAGGAGGTGTTCGTGGAGCCGGATCCGACGCGGATGACGGTATCCTCCGCCGAAAACGTGCTGGCGCACCTGTGATACCAATCTGCGCAAAGGTTGACCGGTGAAACCGCCCCGCGCCCTCAGGCCCTTGTTTTTCATAATTTGGGGGCCCAAGTGGGGGCGCGGGGCGGTGGGTGGTTCTTTATGCATCTTGGTATCATTCCGGCGAAAGCCGGAATCTGGTTCGGCTGGCTCATGAGTTCATGGGACGAGGTCCTGGCTTTCGCCAGGACGACGAGGAATACGGAAGCGCAGGCGTTCATGGGCCGGGGCTTTCGCCGGTGAGAGGCATTTCGGGAGCGTCAATCGCCCCGCCATGCCCATTCGATGCGGGCGGCGGGGTCGCACCGGGTGCAGCCGCCGCACAGGCGTTCGTTCATGACCACGCGGCGCACGCGCCCTTTCTTCTCCAGCAGCTCCATCATGGGCAGCACGGCGCTTTCCGGCGCGCCCACGGCGATGGCGATGTCGGCCAGGCACGCCTGCCGGTGTAGCTTGAGGAAGTGCTGGATTTCGCGGAGCATGATCAAGTCTCGCTCTGCTTTCAATATTTTTCGACATCTGTCATCCCCGCCACCCCCTCCGTCATCCCCGGGCTTGTCCCGGGGATCCAGGGCGAAAAACGACAGGCATGAGAATTTCTCGCAAGCTGGCATTTGTTGTTGGCATGCCGTCCTCTCTCCCTGGATTGCCGGCACAAGGCCGGCAATGACACGGAAGGAACAAGCCTTCGAAGAGCAAAACGAGACAAGCAAGTCCGTGTTGGCTCTCACTCGCCCGCCGGTGCCGAGCGTGGGCCGGGGGTGAGCACGTCATGCTCGCCCAGCCAGCGCACCAGCCGGATCGCCAGCAGCATGCCCACCGTGTTGAACGTCAGCCAGAAGACCGACGGCGCCGGATGCTGCCCCAGCGTGGCGGCCTGATAGAAGCTCACCGAACCGACCCACGCCATCCACAGGCTCCACAGGCCGGCGAAGCTCGCCCAGCGCAGGCCGATCTCCCGCGCGATGGCGCCGAAGGTCGCCAGGCACGGGAAATAAAGCAGCACGAACAGCATGTAGGCGAAGGCGCCCACGCGGCCGTCGAAGCGCCGGTGCATGGCGCCGAAAACGGCGGCCTCCACACCCTGCGCGGCGGCCACTTCCTCGACGCCGCCGGTGGTGGCGGCAATGCCCAGCGGGTCGGTGAGCAGATCGCGCAGCCCCGCGAGGTTGGCCGGAATGGTGGCGAAGGCTTCCTTCATCCGGGCGAAGAGGTCGAAGGGCTTCTCCCTTGGCGTTCCCCTGGTCGCGCCGTCTTCGCGCGCCACCTCCGAATAGAGCGCATTCAGCGTGCCCACCACCACCTCCTTGGCGAAAACGCCGGTGAACAGCCCCACGGTGGCCGGCCAGTTCTCCTCGCGGATGCCCAGTGGCGAGAACACCGGCGTGATCTCCTTGCCGATGGCGGAAAGCACGGATTTCTCCGAGTCCTGATGGCCGAAGGTGCCGTCCGTGCCCCAGGAGTTCAGCAACCCCAGCACCGCCACCACCACCACGATGATCTTTCCGGCGCCGAAGACGAAACCCTTCAGCCGCATCCAGGCGTGCAGCAGCAGGCTTTGCAAGTGCGGCAGGCGATAGGGCGGCAGCTCCATGACGAAGGGCAAACTCGGCCCGGCCAGCAGCGTGCGTTTCACCAGCAGGCCGGTGAAGATGGCGGCGAGGATGCCGATGAGATAGAGCAGGAAGACGACGTTCTGCCCGCCGCCGCCGAAGAAGGCGGCGGCGAACAGGGCGAAGACGGTGAGGCGCGCGCCGCAGGACATGAACGGCGTCATCAGGATGGTGGCGATGCGGTCGCGTGGGTTTTCCAGTGTGCGCGCGGCCATGACGGCGGGCACGTTGCAGCCGAAGCCGACGATGAGCGGCACGAAGGCCTTGCCCGGCAGGCCGATGGCGCGCATCAGCCGATCCGCCAGGAAGGCGGCGCGCGCCATGTAGCCACTGTCTTCCAGAAAGGTGAGCGCCAGGAACAGAAAACCGATGATGGGGATGAAGGTGGCCACCGTCTGCACGCCCACGCCGATGCCGTCGGCCAGCACGGCGGTGAGCCATGCCGGCGCGCCGACGCGCTCCAGCAGGGCGCGCGGCGCCTCCACGAACAGCGCCCCGGCGAGGATGTCGAAGAAATCGACGAAGGCGCCGCCGACGTTGATGGACAGCATGAACAGCACATACATGGCCAGCAGAAAGATCAGCGGCCCGGCGAAACGGTGCAGCACCAGCCGATCCACCTTGTCCGAAAGGCCGGGTTTCGCCGCCGCGCCCGTTGCCGGCTTCGGCGGCAGGGCGGCGGAAGCCAGCGCGTGGGCCAGGTCGTAGCGCCCCTCGGCCAGCAGCAGTTCCGGGTCTTCGCCGCTGGTCGCGCGGATTTGCGCCAGCCGCTCGTCCAGCGGCGCCCGCAGATCCTCGGGCAGCAGCGCGCGGGCCTGTTCGTCGCCCTCCACGAGGCGGATGGCCAGCCAGTGCGCGTCCATGCCGCGCTCCTGCGCCATCGTGCGCAGCCTTTCCTCCAGCTCCGCCAGCAACGCGGCGATGGCGGCCGGATACGCGGGCTGAACGGCGGGCACGGTGCGCTTTTCCGCCGCCGCGCGCACGGCCTTGACCAGCGCCCGCACGCCCTTGCCCTTGCGCGCCACCATGGGCACCACCGGCACGCCCAGCCTCGCTTCCAGCTTGCTGGCGTCCACCGGACGGTCCTGCGCCTCGGCCACGTCCATCATGTTCAGCGCCACCACCAGCGGCTGACGCGTCTCGATGAGCTGGGTCGTCAGATAGAGATTGCGCTCCAGGTTGGAGGCATCGACGATATTGACGATCACGTCATGCGGCTCGCTGGCGATGGCGGCGCGCGCGATGCTCTCGTCCATGCCGCCCTCGCCGGCCGGGCTGAGGGAATAGACGCCGGGCAGGTCGAT
>JALVFB010000036.1 GCA_027030295.1 Hyphomicrobiales bacterium | reverse complement strand
CACGGCGCTGGGTGGCGGCATCGCCATTCCGCACGGACGCTTTCCGGGGCTTGAGCACGTGCGCGGCTTCTTCGCGCGGCTGGCGGCGCCGGTGGACTTCGACGCGCTGGATCACAAGCCGGTGGACATCGTGTTCATGCTCATGGCGCCGGAAAGCGCCGGCGCCGATCACCTGAAAGCGCTGGCCCGCGTTTCGCGCGTGCTGCGCGACAAGGCGCTGGTGGAAAAGCTGCGGGCAACGCGCGAGCCGAACGCTCTGTATGCGCTGCTGACCGGGGCACAGCCCTCGCGCGCGGCGTGAGCCATCCTTTCCGAACATTCACGACATTGGCGATTCCGCCTGCAAGGAGGATATTCTCATGCGGAAAATCGGACTGCTCGCAGCTGCCCTGACCCTGATGATCACTCCGGCGATGGCCGGTGACGCTCCTGCTCCCGCCGTCAACGGCAAGGCCGCACAGGCGCAGAAGATCGATCCGGCGCGGCTGGCGGCGGCGCGCAAGCTGCTGGAAGTTACCGGTTCGGACAAGCTGGCGGAGCAGATGGTGCACATGATGGTGCCGCAAATCGCCAACCTGCTCATTCGCGCCAAGCCGGAGAAAAAGGACGAGATCGTGAAAATCCTGCGGCAGGCCATTCAGGACCAGACGAAGCCGGAAACCCTGAACCGGCTGCGCGACGAGCTGGCGCGCATCTATGCCCAGGAGTTCACCACCGGAGAAATGAAGAAGATCATCGCCTTCTTCGAAACGCCGGAGGGCAGGAAGTTCGTGCAGAAAATGCCGGCGATCATGGCCAAATCGCAACGCGCCGGCATCGCCTGGAGCCGCGAGGTGGGCGGCAAGATCATCGATCAGGCGCGCAAGCAGGCGAAGGCGCAGGGCATCGATCTGGGCGGTGGCAAGAAATAGGCCGGACGCCACCCGCCTCATGCCAGAATGCATAAAAGACCACCTACCGCCCCGCGCCCCCACCCAACCCCCAAATCATGAAAAACAAGGGCTTGGGCGGGGGCGCGGGGCGGTTTCACCGGTCAACCTTTGCGCAGCCCGGCATCAGGCCGTCGCGCGGACCTGCCGGCGGGCCAGCAGCCAGGCGATGAAAACAGCCGCCGTGACGTTCATCACCAGCGCGTAGGTGATCGACGGCGTCATCATGGCCGGGCTGGACAACAGCGTGGCGGCAACGAAAATGCCCAGCGCGCCGTTCTGCAGGCCGCCCTCGATGGCGATGGCCACGCGCTGCGGGTGCGGCAGGCGCGCTTTCGCCGCCAGCGCGAAGCCCAGCGCCATGATGAGCACGTTCAACGCCACGACCACCGGGCCTATCTCGCCGATGTTTTCCATCATCGGCCGCCACTGGTTGGCGAAGGCGGCGATCACGATGAGCGCGAAAATGGCAATGGAAACGGGCCTCGCCACGCGCTCGATGGCGGCGGCGACTTTCGGCGCGGCGTGGTGGATGGCCATGCCGATGATCACCGGCAAAGTGGAGACGAGAAACACGCCGATGGCCATTTTCGGCGCCGGCACCACAGCATGCTGACCGGTGAACCAGGCCAGCGCGAAACCGACGATTATCGGTATGGTGAGCATGCCGGCCAGCGAGGTGATGGCGGTGAGCGTGATGGACAGCGCCGTGTCACCGCGCGCGATATGGGTGATCATGTTCGAGGTGATGCCGCCGGGACAGGCGGCGAGGATCATCACGCCCACGGCGTATTCCGGCCGCATGGGAAAGAGCATCAGCAGGACGAAGGCCAGCGCCGGCAACAGCAGCATCTGCACGGCCAACCCCAGCGCCACCGGCAGCGGCTGGCGCAACAGCTTGGTGAAATCCCCCACCTTCAGCGTCAGGCCCATGGCGAACATGATGAAGGCCAGACCCAGCGGCAGCAGCACCTTGGTGACGATCATCGTTCTCTCCTTTTTTGCAACCACCTACCGCCCCGCGCCCCCGCCCAACCCCCGATTATTGAACATGGGCGGGGGCGCGGGGCGGTGAAACGCATCGCATTATCCTCTCATTGCACCAGCGCCAGGCAGGTGAGCGCGGCAATGGCGAATTGCAGCTTCGCGGTGTTCACCAGCAGCAGGTTGAACCGCGCCAGCGGCATGCGGGCAAAGCCGAACACCAGCCACGCGGCGTAGGGCAGCGTGAGAAACGGCAGCCACGGAAAGCGCCCGTGGCTGGTGATGAATCCCGGATCGGGCAATGCCAGCAGCGCGTATGGCACAAGCAGCATGGCCGCGTAGGCTCCCGTGGCGCGCTTGCGCCCCAGCCACATGGCCAGCGTGAAGCGTCCGGCGGCGGCGTCCTGCATCACGTCGCGGGTGTTGTTCACCAGCAACACGGCGGCCGCCGGCAGACCCACCACGAGGCCGCCGAGGATGGCGCGCGCGGAGACGGCATGCGTTTGCAGCCAGTAGGCGCCGATAACCCCCGCCAGCCCGAAAAACACGATGACGAACAGCTCGCCCAGCGGGGTGTGCGAGATGGGACGCGGCCCGCCGGAATAGGCCAGGCCGGCGGCGATGGAGGCCAGCCCGATGACGAATATGGGCCAGCCGCCGCGCCAGACGAGATATGCGCCGATGAGCATGGCGGCGGCGAAACAGGCGTAAGCGGCGCGGCGCACCTTCTCCGCCGGCAGCAACCCCTGCGCGCTCACCCGCGGGGGGCCGAGGCGGTCGGTGCAGTCGGATTTCTCGTCCGCGGCGTCGTTGTGCAGGTTGGTGCCGGCCTGGATGAGCACTGCCGCCGCGAGCGTGAGGGCGAACAGCCACGGGTCGATGCGCCCGCCCTCCAGCCACGCCAGCGTGGTGCCGAGGATAACCGGCGAGATGGCGATGGTGAGCGTTTTCGGCCGCGCCGCCAGCCACCAGAGGCGCAGCCCGTCCCGTGCGCGCCCGATGGTATGCGCCAGCCCGCTCATGCCGCCCCGCCCTTTCGCGCATGGTGGATGGCGGCGATGCCGAAGCTGAGGTTGCGCCATGAAACATCATCGAAGCCGGCAGCCCCGATCTTCTCCGTCAATGCCTTCTGGCCGGGAAAGCGGCGAATGCTTTCCACCAGATAGCGATAGGCCCGCGGATGGCCCGCGACCATCGCTCCCAGGCGCGGAATGACGAGGAAGGAATAGAGGTCGTAGAAGGGCTTGAGCCACCAGGCCGGTTGCGAGAACTCGAGGCAGAAGAGCCGGCCGCCGGGCTTCAGCACGCGGTGAATCTCGCGCAACGCGGCGTCCGGGTCGGACATGTTGCGCAGGCCGAAGGAGATGGTCACCACGTCCAGCGTTTCATCGGCGAAGGGCAGGCGCTCGCCTTCCGCCGCAACCCAGCGCAGGACGCGCGGCGTGCCGGGCTGCGCCCTGCCCTGGCGCATCATGGCGGCGGAGGCGTCCACCACAACGACGTTCTGCGCGCCACCGGCGTGCAACAGGCGGGCGATGTCGCCGGTGCCGCCGGCGAGGTCGACGAAGGTGTCCGTGGCCGGGCGCGCGGCGGCGAGCACACGGCGCACGAAACGGCGCTTCCACAGGCGGTGGATGCCGAAACTCATGAGGTCGTTCATGAGGTCGTAGCGCGGGGCGATGGCGTCGAACAGGTCGCGAATGCGGCGGCGGCGCTCGGCCGTGTCCACCTGCTCGAAACCGAAGGTCTGTTTCAAATCCGCCGCCATCATCCCGCCTCCGTCACGGCAGGTCGGTGCGCCGGAACACCCAGAAACCGATGCCGGCCAGCGCCAGCCCCAGCGCCAGCGGGTAGAGCAGCGCATAGGCCATGAACCCGGCGTTGCCGAACCAGTCGAGGATCATGTAGGCGGCAGGCCCCAGCAGGATGAGCTGCGGGTCGAACAGCATCATGGCGCCGATGCGGAAGACCTCCAGCGGGTTGGCCAGCGCCAGACCCACCACCACCTCCGCCGGGGTCTGGAACTGGATCAGGAGGCCGATGAGCATGAGGTCGAGGAACAGCAGCAGCGCCAGCCAGATGACGAAGGCCAGCGACTGGGCGATGTCTGAGGTGCGGGCCAGCGCGGAGATGAAGAAGCTGATGCCGAGGAAGCACAGCGACAGCGAGAACAACAGCGCCGAATACCAGAGAAAGTCGCGCCAGGGGATTTCCTCCGCGCCCATGAACAGACCCACCACCAGGGCGATGAGCATGGCCACGAACACCGGCAGGAACACCACCAAAAAGCGCCCGGCGAAACGCCCCCAGAACCATCCCGACAGCGAGATGGGGAACGAGAGCATGTATTCATACACCCCCGCCTCGCGGTCGCCCACCAGCGAGCGCACGGTGGAGAGCAGCACGAAGATGGGCAGGATGGCCATGGTGAGCTGGATGTAGGTGAGCAGCATGCGCGAAAGGCCGGTGAAGCCCATGACGCGCGATTCGGTCAGCCCGAAGATGAAAAGGATGGCGATGAGGCCGCCGAAGACCAGCGCGTAGATGGCGAACCAGCGCGCGCGCACCGATTCCGCGATGTCCAGTCTCGCCGCCTGCAACAATGCGCTCATGTTCCGGTTTCCCTAACTGATAACTGTCGCGCTATTCATCGTCATTCCGACGCAAGCCGGAACCCCATGCAACAAACTCACTCGCGTAGGGCCGAGCCCCCGGCTTCCGACTGGATGACGAAACAGGAAATGTCTGCCATCCGTCATTCCCGCGCAAGCGGGAATCCATTGCTGAGTCAGTTTGTTATGGATCCCCGCTTTCGCGGGGATGACGATTCTTTCTTGCGCGCCCAATTCCAGCCCCGCGATGTCCAGTCTCGCCGCCTGCAACAATGCGCTCATGTTCCGGCTCCCTGTGTCGTTGGATCGGGTTGCGTCAGCCGCCTTGCGCCGGCGGAGTGGCGGCGCCGGGGTTGGAGCAGCGGGAGGAAAGACCGCGGGCGATGACCCGCTTTTTCATTTCCTCGAACGTCACCGCGCCCGGCTCCTTTTCCGGCACCGCGCCAAAGCCGTAATCCATGGGCGTGACCTGGCCCGGCAGGTAGAATGCCTTGCGGGCGTCCAGCCAGGTCTTGCCGTCCTTCATGTTCATCACCCAGAACTCCTTCGGCTTCTTCCCGGCCTTGAACCAGTCCTGCCGAATCATCCAGTGGATGGCGTCGCCGATGTCGTCGAACTTGTGCACGCGACCTTTCGGATCGCGAATCTCCGCCGCGAAACGCGGGTCGGAGATGATCATGTTGCAGATTTCGCAGGTTTCGCGATCGAAATGGATGGGTTCCGGGCCGCTCCTCTCCTTGCAGCCGACAAGGGCCAGCGCAGGCAGCCCCGCCACGGCCAGCAGGCGCAGACCCACGGCGCGGCGGGTGAGCGCGCGGTGTTGGCCCTGGCGATGCCGTTCATGCCCGCACATGCGCCGGCTCCCTGCCCTTTTTCGCGGCATCGCGCTCCCTCAGCTCCAGCGCGCGAATGATGCCGGAATAGCGCGCCAGCATGCCGAGAAAGCGCAGACGATCCGGCCCCGCGACCTCGCCGCGCCAGGTGGTTTCGGCATCATCGGCGGGCGCGAAGTTCCATTCGCGGATGGCTTTCGCGAAAGCCGCGTCCGGACGACGCAAAACGATCTCGCAATCCAGCCGCAGCGAGGGATCCACCGCCTCCTCCACATGATCGTCGAGCACCACGCGGCCCCTGTCCAGCTCGATGACGCGGTTGACCAGCAACGCCACCTCCTCCAGCCGGTGGGAGGAGATGATCATCGTCCTGTCCAACCGCTCGGCCAGCAGATCGAAGACGATCTGGCGCGCCGCCGGGTCGAGGTTGGCCGTGGGTTCGTCCATGATGAAGATGCTGGCGTCGTGCCCCATGGCGATGGCGATGAGCAGCTTCTGCTTCTGGCCGCCGGAGAGCTTGAGGAACGGACGACGCCGCACTTCGTCGAGATCCAGCCCCAGGCGGGAAGCCACCTCGCGGATGGTGGAGACGTCGGAGTCGTGCACTCGCGCGGCGAATTCCACCAGGTCGCCGGCGGGCATGCGCAACGGCGGCGGCATTTGCGGCACGAAGGCGATCTTCTTCAAGACTTTCGTGCGGTGCGTGCGGGGAGCGAGGCCGTCGATGAGCACCCTGCCCTCGTGCACGTATTCGCCGAGGATGCAGCGGATCATCGTCGTCTTGCCGGCGCCGTTGGAGCCAATGAGGGCGATGCGGTCACCATCGGCGATGGTGAGCGACA
Source organism: Hyphomicrobiales bacterium (assembly GCA_027030295.1). Taxonomy (GTDB): domain Bacteria; phylum Pseudomonadota; class Alphaproteobacteria; order Rhizobiales; family Aestuariivirgaceae; genus Thermopetrobacter. The sequence continues at coordinate 10,045 of JALVFB010000036.1, read as the reverse complement.
GCCCGTCCAGCACGCGGGTGCGGCGGAAGGTCTTGACCAGGTCTTTCAGCTCAATCATGCGGCCGTTTCCGTCTTGCGTTTCCTCCCCCCGGCCTCGTGCGCACCAGCATGACGCTTCAGAGCAGCTTGTCCAGCCCCTTGATGCGGAAGCTGAGCGCGCCGGTGGGACAGGCCTCGATGCACATGGCGCAACGGGTGCAGTCCGCCCCGATGTCGATGTGCGGGCGGGTGGCGCGGCCCTTCTTGGTGATCTCCAGCACGTGCGGCACCAGGCAGACCTTGCGGCATTCGCCCTCGTGCAGGCATTTCTCCAGGTCGTAGTGCACCACGGTGGGCGAGGTGGCGCCGATGAAGCTGTAGGTCATGCCGATGGGGCACATGTAGCGGCACCACATGCGGCGGACGAAGAACAGCTCGATGAACAGCAGCACGGCGATCCACCCGAGGCTGATCCACGTGCCGTAAATGATGGCGCGGGAGAGGATGCCCACCGGCGAGATCCACTCATAGACCATGTAGCCGGTGCCGAAGGCCAGCGCGGCGAAGACGACATAGAGCACCGTGCGCAGGCGCCGGTCCAGCGGGATGTCCCTGGCCCAGCCCTTCGCCGCCAGGCGCAGGTGCAGCATCTCCACCCACTCCGAAACCAGGTGATAGGGGCACGTCCAGGCGCAGAAGGAACGCCCGCCGACCAGCCACCAGAGAATGGCGACGGTGGTGACGCCGATGAGAAGGTTGATGAGCACCTCCTTGAAGGCGAGCATCACCTGCAGCGCCGAGTTCAGATCGGCGAAGTGAAAGCCCAGCACGCGCGAGGCCGTCAGCGCGCCTTCCACCAGCTGCACGTCGAAGTGATAGGAAATGACAAACAGCAGGTTGATGACGATGATGGTGGGCCAGCGCCACTTGCGCCAGGCGAAGCTCTCCTTCTTGTGGGCCAGCTCCTCGGCGATCATCCTGCGGCGGCGTTCGCGCTCCTCCGGCGTCTTCTTGAAGGCGTGGAGTTTCCTCGCCTCTTCGGAGTAGTCCTCCGGCGCCGGGCGGCGCGGCTCGGCGCCCAGCATTTCGCGCAAGCCTTCCAACAGCAAATTCATGACCGCACCCCCTTCTTCTCCTTTCCTTGCGGACGCAGACGCGGCACGACGACGATGGCCGCCGGCTCGGTGGGGCAGATCATTTCACACATGCCACAACCGACGCACTTGTCCGTCACCACCGGCGTCCTGCGCTTGTCGTTCGGGTCATCGCTCATGGGTTCCAGGCGAATGGCGTCCTTGATGGGGCACTCGCGCACGCACAGATCGCAGATCTCAAGGTCATAGGGATGATCGGCAATGCGGATGGGTTTCCAGCGGTCGATCTCCACGTAGCGGTGCAGGCCGGGGAAGTTCTCGCCGCGCGCCAGGCCCTTGAAGCCCAGCCCCTTGCGCGCCAGGCACAGTTCGGGGTGCTTGAGCACGGCGAAGCCGATTTCCACCTGCTCCTTCTTGTCCACCTCGTGGCTGAGCGCGCCGGTGGGACAGGCGAGCACGCACTGGGTGGCGTCGCAGGAAAAATCGCAGGCCTGCTCGCGGGCGATGATGTGCGGGCAGCCATTGCCGAACCCGTCGGTGAAGTCGGCGAGCACGATGGCCTGCACCGGGCAGACCTGCACGCACTGGCCGCACTTGATGCAGGAAGCGAGAAACTCGTGCTCGTCGATGGCGCCCGGCGGGCGCAGGCGGTTTTCCGCCCGCGCATAGGTCATGACGGGATAATAACCCGTCAGCCCCAGCCCGACGACGCCGACGCCGGCGAGGATGGAGAGCAGGAACTTGCGGCGCTCCTTCTCTTTTCGGCTGAGGCGGCGCGGCGTCGCCTTCTTTGCCTTCGCCCTTGCGGGAGCGGGCTTGCCGTCGTTGTTCATCTTTTCGCTCATGGCCCTGTGCCCTGTCTTCTCATGCCCTCGTGATGGTCATTTCTCATTGCCCACCTTCGGGTTCTTCAGCCCGAAGGGATCGAACTCTTCCAGCGAGGTGCCGGCCCGTGTTTCGCCGGTCGTCTGGCCGAACGTGCTGAGCGTCGTGCCCACATTGCCGCGGCCGGGCTGATAGTCCTTCGTGATCGGCTCGAAATCCCGGGAAATGCGAGGACGCTTGTCCTCCAGCATGACGAGCGGGTCGGAAAAGGGCGCCAACCGCTCCAGAAAGTCGAACATGCTGAGCACCGGCGTGCCCTTGAAGAAGGCCGCCTCCTTCACGTCCATCCACAACCGCTCGGAATAGGCATAAAGGCGATAGGGGGTGTCGCCGAAACCGTCGCCGTCGCGGTCGTAGCCCTCGTAGTCGTCCCAGTAGTTGGCTTCCCAGACATTGCGCCTGGCGGTGGCGAAGGTGGACACCGTGACCTGGGTGATGTTGCTCATGAAGCGGTTGTCGCGGAAGAGATTGCCGTGCCAGTCGTTGAGAAAGCGCACGCCGACATCGTTGAAGGCGATGGTGTTGCGATAGATGCGGTTGGTGGTGTCCGGCTGAAAGGGCGATACGTCCAGATAAAGCCCGATGGAATTGTAGAGCACCTCGTTGCCGATGATGTCCAGATTGCTCGCTTCCTTGAAGCCGATGCCGATGCCGGCGGCGCCGATGGCCTGCACGATGCGGTTGTTCTTCACCACCACCGAATCCGAATACATCAAATAGACGCCAACGGAATTGAACTCGAAGTTGTTGTTTTCCACGAGATTGTAGCGTGAATACATGAAATGCAGGCCATAGCGGCCATGGGTGATGTGGTTGTTGGCGATGATGTTGTCGGCGGAATACCAGATGACCAGATCGCGGGCGTGATGGATGTGGTTTTCGCGGATGCGGTTGTTTTTCGAATACCACAGGCGGATGGCGTCTCCGCGCAGGCCGAGGCCGTAGTCCTTCTTGGAAGAAATATCGTTGCGCTTGATGATGTTGTTGGAAGCCTGCTGCATGTCGATGCCGAACAGGCATTCCCTGATGACAACGTCCTTGACGATATTGAAATCGCCGCGGATCTGAACGCCGGCGTCGAGGTCGTTGTGCTGGTCGCCGGAATTGACCAGCGTGAGATTGCGGATGGTGGCGCCGTTGGTCTTCAGCACCAGCACCGAACCCTTGCCCCGCGCGTCGATGACGATCTTCTCGCGCGGACCATCGCCGGCCAGCGTGAGGGGTTTCCTGATGACGACGTTGCCGGCGTAATGGCCGGGCTTGAGCAGGATGGTGGCGTTGGGTTTCGCCTTGTCGATGAGTGGTTGCAGGGGAATGAGCTTCTCAACGGCAAGCGCGGGCGAAAACGCCGCCGCCGCCAGCAGAACGCCGACGCCAAGAATAACCGCTGCCGCTGCCCGTTCACCTCTCATGCCGAAACCCTAGCCCTGACGAAAAATCACCCGTTTGACCCTTGTCAGACGCCCCTTCCACCATGTGGGAGCGGCGCCTCCCGGCCGGGAAGCGCCGCCATTTTTCGCGATTTTCATGCCGCCGATCGTGCCGCCGCGCCTTCCTCGCGCAGCTGCTTGCGGCGCAGCAGCAGGATGAACAGCACGATGAGCGCGAACGCCAGCATGATGAAAAAGCCGTAGTGCGGATAGGAATGGGTGGTGAACTGCGCCACCTTGCCCTGGCCGAACACGGTGGGCATGAAGGGCTTGAGCGTGAACGCGCCCATCTCGCTCATGTTGTGGCCGAACCAGTAGAGCCACGCGGCGTATTCGATGACGAACGCCACCGGCAGAATGGCCGGGATGAGGCCCATGAGCCAGTAGAAAAGCGGCGGGCCGAAGCTGCCCAGGAAGAACAGAATGGGCGGCACGATGATGAGCGCCCAGAACAGGCCCCAGGCGGCGGTGGCCATTTTCTTCTGCAACGGCTTGTTGCGCCAGGGCTCGTTGAACCAGCGCTCCAGCGTTTTCTTGTAATGCCAGAGCAGCACCTGCATGCCGCTGCCCGTCCATTTCTGGCGCTCTTCCGGCTTCAGGCGGGCCTGATCGGAAAGGAACGTCTGCTTCAGGATGGCGATGTAGGTCTCCTTGCCCTCACCCTTCTTTTTCGCCTCGGCCAGGATCTCCTTGAGCGACTTCACCTGCATGCCTTCGCCGCCCTTGCTCAGGCGGCCAAGAATGTCGGACAGCTGCTTGTGACCGGTTTTTTCCAGAGTGGAGCGCACCTCCTCCGACTTCACGAACTTGCTGCCCGATTTTTTCAGCTCTTCTTCCAGCTTGGCGATGATGGGAGAGAGCGGTTCGCCGGCCTCCTCTTCACCCTCGCCCAGGGCGGTGACCAGCGACTTCAGATAGGATGTGGGCAGCAGGCGCACGCCATTCGGCGCGACCATGGCCATGTACATCCATGCCACCATCGCCAACCAGCCGGCCATGGTGACGGCGAACCGAAGCTTGCGGTTCGGGATGATGAAGCCGATGAGCAGCAGCCCGAGGAGGATGAGCAGGAAAGGCGAGAATGCCTTTTCCACCGGACCGCCGGCGCCGGTGGGATACATGCCGACGAAATGGTTGATGGCGTCCATTTCGTGCACGCAGTCGAGGACCACGTCTTCCTCGATCTCCTTCTTCTCCACCTTCGGGCAGCCGTTGAACACGCCGTTCATGTGGAAGTGGATGCGGATGCCCTCGGGGAAAGCCTCCTTCGGATACTGCGGCGCAGTGAGCGACACCCACCATATGGGGGAATAGTAGATCACCACCAGCAGCACGATGGCGATGGCGCCAAGCGCGGCGATGATGCCGTTCTTCTTGCCTGCGGCCTGTGTGGTCATGGTGCATTCTCCTGCCGGATATGCTGCGTGAGCGATGGCGCGGCCAGCCTGCCCGACCGCACGCCTGGGGAAGGTTCAAGTGCGCCAAATGTGGCGGTCGGGCAGGCCCGCTCACGCTGGAAGGTGACGGCGAATCAGTCCTCGAAGTCCGGATTCAGCCAGTCCTTGCTGGGCGCCAGCTTCTCCTTCGGCACCGGAATGGAGGCGACGTAGCCGATCACGTCCTTCATGTCCTGATTGGTGAAGTTCTTGATCTGCTTCACCATGTCCGGATTGGCGTTGCGCCGCTTGCCGTCGCGAATCCACTCGAACTGGCGCAGCATGTACTTGTAGTGCTGGCCCTGGATCTTGGGGAAGAACTTCTCTTCAGAGCCTTCGCCATGCGGGCCGTGACATTTCACGCAATTTTCCTCGAACAGCTTCTTGCCCTTTTCCAGGTTGGCCTCACCCGAAGGAGCCTTGCCGTTGTCCGGATTCATGGGCAGGTTGGAAATGTAGTTGGCCACCACCGCCAGCGCGTATGGGCCACCGCCCACTTCCGGCGCCGCGTTCTTGATCTCCTGCGGCAGGGCGAAGGGATACATGGTCGGGTTGTCGCGGTTGCCGGCGCGGATGTCGGCCAGCTGCTTGATGATGACCGTGTCATGCTGGCCGGCGATCTGCGGGAAGGTGCCGTCCTTGGTGCCCCAGCCCTCGGTGGTGTGGCAGGCCGAGCAGACCTCGAACACGGCGATGCCGTCCTTGCGCACCTTCTCTTTCAGTTTCGGGTCGTTGGCCATTTTCTTCTTCAGATCCAGCAGGATCTTCAGCGCCTCGTCCTGCTCGCCGCCGCCCTCGTTCCAGGCCCAGGCCTGCGATCCCAGCAGCAGGGCGGCCAGTCCGGCGCCAATGGCCAGCAGGCCGATTTTCTTGCCTTTCATTTCCGTCGCTCCTCTTTCCGGTTTCTCAAGATGGGCGGCGGGCCGCCGGTTTCGGCCCGGCGCCCGCTCCCTCATTTCGCCGTCCGGTCGATGGTGGACAGCCAGGCGGCAATCTTCGCGATCTCGTCATCCTTGAGCTTGCGCACGAAGTTGAACATGGTCTTGGTCTTGCCATTGGTGCGCTTCTTGTCGCGGATGTCCTGCATCTGATGGATGATATACTCATATTTCTGCCCGGCAACATAGGGATAGCCCTTCAGCGGCTTGTCGCCCTTCTTGCCGTGGCAGGTCTGGCAGCGCTTCTTCTTGTAGAGCTTCTCGCCGGCGGCGATGTCCTCCGGCTTCAGATCCTTCGGCGGGTTGGGCTTCGCCGGCTCAAGCGAGGCCAGCCAGTCGGATATCTGTTTCGCCTCTTCCCTGGTGATGCGCGGCTGTCCCTCGGGCGTGACCAGCGCGCCGCGCATGGCTTCCGCCCGTGGTTTTCCCTGCGCGTTCAGGCCGCCGGTGCGCTTGCCTTCCACGATGTCCATGATCTGGCGCAGAAGATAGGATTTCTCCTGGCCGGCCACGTTCGGATAGTCCTGAATGGCGCGCTTGCCGTTGCGCCCGTGGCAGGCGACGCAGGTTCGGCGCATGTAGAGGCGCTTGCCGGGATGCTTGGTCTTTGCCACCGCATGGTCGGCCGAAAGGCCTGTCGGCAGGCCGACGAAGGGGCCGATGGCGGAAAGCGCCAACCCGAAACCCACGACCCGGGCCAGATGTCTGATGGTGCGTTTCATCGTCTTATGCTCCAGATGTGGCGCGAGATTCTCCAGCGCCTGTTCCACGATGCGGGAAAGCCGTTTCGTCTCATGACTGGCGGGAGACGATTTCCCGTCTCCCGCCGGTTTCGCGTGTCTGCCTGTCGCCCTTGCGGGCATGGCATCAGATCATCGGATCACTTCTTGATGACCTTGGCGCCATGCTGCTCCAGATAGGTCTTGGCGCGCAGGCCGATGTCGGCGGCCTTGACCTGATACTGGAACCACTGCTGGGCCCACAGCGTGGCGTTCTGCCAATCCTTCTTCGCCGCGAACTCCTCGGCCTTCTTCTTGGCGTCGGCCGCGAACTTCAGCTGGTCGGTGGCGTCTTCAACCAGACCCACGACCGTCGGGAAGTCCTTGTAGTTGCGCGAGACGATGAAGTTCACCACGCTGTCGATGACCTTCTGCACGCTCAGGTTCTGGGCATACTGCTTCTTGTAGTCGGCCTCGGTGTACTTCACACCCTCGGAGAACGAGGCTTCCTCGGCCTTCGCGCCCTTCGGACGCACCACCAGGATGCCTTCCATCTCCAGATGCAGGGCCGAGCAGAACTCCGTGCAGTAATACGGATAGATGCCCGCCTTGTCGGCCTTGAAGGTGGCCGAGACGGTCTTGCCCGGCTCGATGGAGAGGTTCACGTTCGTGCCGGAGATGGCGAAGCCGTGGGTTTCGTCCTCCGCGCGCTCCACGTTGGTGATGTGGATGGAAACCGTGTCACCCTCTTCCACCTCGATGATCTCGGGCGTGATGTGCGAGCGGATCACCGTGGCATAGACGTGCACCACGCCGTCCTTCTTCACGATCTTCTCGCGGCCCGGACGGGTGCGATAGGGCGACTTGCGGTCGTTGCGCGAATCCCAGCCCAGCTTGTAGCGCACCACGGGCTTCAGCTTGTTGGCGGCGATGGCCACCGCGTAGTGCGGCTCGCCCAGCGGCACCGGCATGTCATACAGCAGCTCCATCTTGTCGCCGGTGATGTCGATGAGCTGGTGGTTCTGCGGATGCAGCGGACCAACGGGCTGGAAGCGGTCGATGGCCAGCTTGTTGAGCGACACCAGATACTTGCCCTTCGGCTTGACGCTGTCGCCCTCCATGGTCATCAGGTGGCCGATGTTGTAGTGGATGTGGAGCTGATCCAGCACCTTGCCCTTGCAGTAGTCCCACTTGGTGACCATCGAGTCCACGTAGATGGACGTGTAGGCCACGCAGGGCTTGGAATCGAACTGCGTGTGCAGCGGACCCAGACCCACTTCCACCTGCGTGTGCAGGGACTTCTTCAGGTCGAGAATGGGAATGCCGTAGGGATCCTTGCCGGCGAAATCCTTCTTCTCGATCAACGCCTTGATCTTGGCCCAGTCATACACGGAGGTGTGGGTGTCCAGCTTGCCGGACACGACGATGTACTTGCCGTCGGGCGTCACGTCCACGCCGTGCGGCGACTTGGGCTCCGGAATCAGGAACAGCAGGCCGTGCTTGATCGACTCGGAGATGGGGATGACCTTCATCCCGCCGATATCCATGGTCTTGATCTTGCCGGCCTTGATCAGCTCTTCCGCCTTCTTCCAGTTGGTCACGTGCAGGAAGTCGGTGTCCTTCTGCGAGCAACCGGCCTCGAACGGCGGACGCCCCTTCTCGATGCCACCCACGTAACGCTCGGTGCAGAACGAGTTGGTGAAGCCCCAGCCGTAGGTGCCCAGCTTGCCGGCGTCGGACAGGTCCTGCGAATAGGGCGGCAGCTCGAAGGTGAAGGACTGCGCCGGATCGATGCGCCCCTTCTCGCGGTTGAACTTCCAGTAGGTAAGCGCGCCGCGGAACTTCTCGTTGAACTGCGACAGCGGCACGTAAACCGACTTGCCCAGCGGCGCCGGATACTGCGTGGCCTCCATCACGTATTCGGTGTTGGGCGTGACGAAGGCGCCGCCGTGCTCGGACATCATGACCGGGTTGACGACGATCTGCTTGGTTTCGAAGTCCTTCAGGTCGATGACGGCCACGCGCGGGTTGTTCTTGTCGTTGATGAACAGGTATTCGCCGTCATATTCGCCGTTCGTCTCCGAGATGGCGGGATGGTGCGTGTCGCCGAACAGAATGTCCTTGCCGTTGATGCGGCCTTGCGCCAGCACCGCCTTCGATTCGTCGTCGAAGCCATAACCCTGCCACGGCTCCGGCGTGAACACGCCGATGAACTTCAGAATGCGCATGGACGGGATGGCATAGACCATCACCTGGCCCGACTGGCCGCCGGACGAGAAGGCAACGAACTCGTCGCGCTTGCCCGTGGGCACATAGGTCTTGGCCGCGGCCAGCACGTCCTTCTCGGTCAGGCCACGCGCCTTCATGATGGCTTCCAGCTTGCCCTGCGCCATGGCCGCGGACGAACCCGCCACCGCCAGGCCCAGGCCCGCGACCACGGCCGCCTTCATGGCCCTCTTCTTTCTGGTTTGCATGACGATCCCCTTGCATCGGTTGCGGCTGCCACCGCCGGTTCGCCCAGCCGGCGTCAGCAAGCCCCACGACATCGGACCGATCGCTCGTTCCCAGCCGCAACCTAACGCCGTGGGAGGATTGCAAAATTGACATGCATCAAGATTCGCTCATGAAAGGCGCGCTCCGACGGAGCGCGCCCCTATCTGTGCTTGTCCTTTCAGGCGTTTGGACAACCTGCGGGCATGGAGCCGCCCATCCCGTTCCCTTCAGATTCCGGAGTCGTCACGTTCAACCGTGGATAGATCATCTCCTTCATCATCCTCATCGTCCTCATCGTCGAGGACGTCATCGTAACCGGGCAGGATGGTGCTGGTATCGTCTCCCTTTGGCCGGTGCTCGTCCAGCCGTTGGCCGGTGGAGACATAATAGATGTTTTCGGCGATGTTGGTGATGTGATCGCCGATGCGCTCGAGATTGCGCGCGCCGAACAGCAGGTGGGTGATGAGGCCGATGGTGCGCGGGTCTTCCATCATGTAGGTGAGCAGTTCGCGAAACAGCGAGCTGTAGGCCTCGTCCACCTCCTCGTCGCGCAGCCACACGGCGCGGGCCTTCGCCGCGTCGCGGTTGGCATAGGCGTCCATCACCTCCATGAGCTGGCTGATGACCAGCTTGCCCATGCGCTTGAGGTTCTTCTTCAGCGGCTTGGGCGGCTTTTCCTGGGCCAGGGTGATGACGCGCCGGGCGATGTTCTTCGACAGATCGCCGATGCGTTCCAGCTCGCCGGCGATCTTGAAGGCGGCCACCACCTGGCGCAGATCGTTGGCCATGGGCTGGCGCCGCGCGATGACGGCCACGGCGCCGTCCTCCACCTCCGCCCGCAGGCGGTCGATCTCGCGGTCGCGCTCGATGGCCTTTTCCGCCAGCTCCGGGTCGCGTTTGCGCAGGGCTTTCAGAGATTGTTTCAACGTCTTCAGCGCCAGCGCACCCATGCGCATGATCCTGGCATCCAGCCGGGCAAGATCCTCGTCGAACGCTTTCAGGATGTGATGGTTGGCCATGTTGCATGTCCTCCTGCGGGCGCGGAAGATATTCGGTAGTGCGCTCTAACTT
>JALVFB010000035.1 GCA_027030295.1 Hyphomicrobiales bacterium | reverse complement strand
AGGAGCGGGGTGAGGAACAGCAGCGTGGCGGCCACCACGGCGCTGGCGACGACGGCTGCGAAGGGCGTGCGGGCGCCGTTGTCCAGGTTCACCGCCGAGCGCGAGAACGAGCCGGCCACGGGCCAGGCGCCGGAAAAGGCGGCGGCGAGGTTGGCCGCGCCCTGGCCGAACAGCTCCTGGTTGGCGCTGATGCGTTCGCGGGTGCGGGCGGCGAGCGCGCGGGCGATGGAAACGGTTTCCAGATAGCCGAGCAGGGCGATGACGATGGCGGAAGGAATGAGCGCGGCGGCGGCGTTCATGTCGAGCGCGGGCAGGGCGGGGGCGGGCAGGCCGCCGGGAATGTTTCCGATGACCTTGCCGCCGAGGTCGGCGTAGCCGGTGAGCGTTGAAGCCAGCGTGGCCAGCGCCACGGCGATGAGCACCGCGGGCAGGTCGCGGCGCAGGCGGCGTACGCCGATGATGACGGCGATGCTGAAGACGGCCATGAGCACGGTGGGCCAGTGCACGCCATGGGCGATGGCCTGCAACGTGTGCCAGACGGTCTGGAAATGCCACTGGCCCCTGGGCGCGGAAACGCCGAACAGCTTGCCCATCTGGGCGGTGGCGATGATGATGACGGCGGCGTTGGTGAAGCCCACCACCACCGGGTGGGAGAGGAAGTCCACCAGCACGCCGAGGCGCAGCAGGCCGAGGCCGATCTGGATGATGCCCACCAGCAGGGCCAGCAGCATGGCGAGCTTCAGGGCGGTCTGCACGTCGCCGCCGGCCAGCGGGGCGATGGCGGCGAAGGTCATGAGCGAGATGAGGGACACCGGCCCGGTGACCAGCTGGCGCGAGGATCCGAACAGGGAAGCGAAAACGGGCGGCAACAGGGCGGCGAACAGGCCGGCCTGTATGGGCAGGCCGGCAAGCTGCGCGAAGGCCATGCTCTGCGGAATGAGCAGCAGGGCGACGGAAACGCCGGCGATGGCGTCGCCCTTCAGCACGGCAGGGTCGCTGAGTTCACGCAGGCGCGCCAGCCCCGGCGGCAGCAGGCGCGCCAGCGGCCCCGCCCGCTCCCTTGTCCGCTCGTGTGAACCTTTCGCCGGCATCGGCTTCTCCCGCGTGGCTTTCGCTCCCGCATCCCTTCTGCCATAAGGCGGAAAGACATGCATGTGGGCAAGAGGACAAATTGGCTGCGCATATGGGCAGTGAAGGCGGACAGAGACGCATCTGGGTGCTGACCGGGGCACGCGCTGGCGACAACGCCCAGGCGCTGGCGCTGGCCGCGATGGTGCGGGCGACCTTGGAAACTGATTCAATAATTGAAGAGAAACCGCTTTCATACAATGTCTTGCGCATTATTCCGAACATTCTGATTCCACCCGGAACGGCGGTGTTGCAGCGCACCGCGCGTGCGCGCCTGGCACCGCCGTGGCCGGATCTGATCATCGGCGTGGGACGGCGCTCGGTGCCGGTGGCGCGCTGGCTGCGGCGGCGGAACCGGGAAGCGCGCATCGTCTGGCTGGGGCGGCCGAGGGCGCCGCTTTCCTGGTTCGATCTGGTGCTGACGACGCCGCAATACGGGCTGCCGGAGGATCTGCCCAACGTGGTGATGCTGGACCTGCCGCCGGCGCCGCCGCCGGTGGAGGAGGCGGCGGAGCTGGCGCGCTGGCGGGAGAAATTCGCGCATCTGCCGCGGCCATGGACGGGGGTGCTGGTGGGTGGCGCGCGCTGGCCGGTGGTGTTCGACGCGGAAGATGCGAAACGGCTGGGGCGGGCGGTGGAACACTTTCGCGCGCAAACGGGCGGCGGCTGGCTGGTTTCCACCTCGCCGCGCACGGGTATCCGGCAGGCGCGGGCGCTGCACGAGGCGCTGTCGCAACCGGGATGGTTTCATTTCTGGCGGAGCGGTGGCAAGCGAGAGGACAATCCCCACCGGGCCATTCTGGCGCTGGCGGACTGCTTCGTGGCGACCGCCGATTCGGCCTCGATGGTCGCGGAAGCGGTGCGCACGGGCCGGCGGGTGTTCCTGTTTCCCATGCGGCGCAGCCCGCTTGCGCCGAAGTGGCGGGCGCAAGCGGGGCTGGCGCGGTGGCTGGCGGTGCGCGGGATTCTCACTCCGCCGCGCGACATGAGGGTCTTTTGCGACCGGCTGGTGGCGCGGGGGCGGGCCGCCTGGCTGGGCGAGGCGGCGCCGGTCTGTGGCCGCGGCTCTTCCGTTTCGCGGGAAACGGCGCTGGAAGAGGCGGTGCGCCGCATTGCGAACTGGCTGGAAGCGTGAAATATATCGCGCGACCGTTGTCGAACGGACAGCAGAAGAGGAGGCAAGGAAATGGGCTTCAATTTCAACGGCAAGGAAATCGAGACGGACGAGCGTGGCTATCTGGTGAACGCCGCCGACTGGAGCGAGGAGCTGGCCGAGGCCATGGCCGAGGCGGAAGGCATCACGCTGACGGAAAAGCATTGGGACATCATCAACTATCTGCGCGACGAATATTTCAACAACAACGGCAACCAGCCCAACACCCGCACCATCATCAAGGCCATGAGCGAAAAATGGGGGGAGAAGGTGAAGCAGAAGGACGTCTATGATCTGTTTCCGCTGGATCCCTCCAAGCAGGCCGGGCGCATCGCCGGACTGCCGGAGTCGCGGCGCAAGGGTGGATATTGAAATCTTCCGGCGGCGAAGATGTCGTGCCGGGCGCCGCGCGAAATCTGGCCGATTGCTGACAGGTTCGTTCAGCCTGCGTTCAGATGCTCTCTGGCAGTGTTCTCGTCGATGAAGCATTCCTTGTTCCCGCCCGAAAGTGCGCCTAAATTCAGGGTGTGGGGCAGGAACGGGACCTGAAGATGGAGCCAGAGAGGAGGGCTTTCGAGATGCTGAAGAAATTCGGACTTGCCACCCTGTTCGCCGGAGCGCTGAGCCTGGCCGCCATGGGCGCGGCGCCGACGGAAGCGCAGGCGGCGTCGAAGACCGGCAATTTCCTGATCGGGCTTGGCGTGGGCGTGGCGACCACGGCCATCATCGCCTCGGCCATTCGCAAGAACAAGCGCAAGTGGCGGCGGCGCCAGCGCAGGGTTCGTTACTACCGTCCGCGTCCGTGGACGCCGGAGTGGTATGACTACTGCATGAGCAAGTATCGCAGCTTCAATCCCGAGACGGGCTATTACCGCACCTATTCCGGCAGGCTGAGGTTCTGCCGCTGAGGCGCGATGCGAGTGAAGCGCATGAAGGACCGTCCGCAACCGGGCGGTCCTTTTCCCTTTCACAATGGCGAATGAAAAATGGTGCCCCTGGCCCGAGTCGAACGGGCACGGCCCGAAGGCCAGCAGATTTTGAGTCTGCCGCGTCTACCAGTTCCGCCACAGGGGCAACGGTTCTCCGCGCCGGACTTGCCGGCGGATGGCAGGAATCTTGCTGCATTCTTATCGAGCGTCACGGATTTTTCGTCAAGAGTCTCATGATGGGACACGAGGGGCGTGGGCTCGCATGTTTCAGGATGAACATTATGCCGGAATTAACGTTCGGGAGGGTAGCGTGATGTCATTTTCGGAGCCGGGTGCAAGGAGATGCGGCGAAGAGGGAATCGTTTCCACCATGACGGGGAGGATCGGAGGCATGACGGCCGTTCCGGCAGTTGAACAATTCGGACCGCTATCCGCCTGGCGGTGCGAGGTGGTGCGCTCGCGGCGGGACATGGCCGCGTTGGCCGATGAGTGGCGCCGGCTGGAACGGCAGGCGGGGCGCGATACACAGGCCTTTCAGAGCAGCGCCTGGGCGCTGGCGTGGGGAGACGCCTTCGCGGGGAGCCAGGGCGCGAAATATGAGCCACTCGTCATCGTGGTGCGCGACGGCGCCGGCGAGGCGGTGCTCATCTGGCCGCTGATGCGGGTGCGCTATCCGCTGCATCTGACGCTGATAACCTGGCTTTCCGACCCCTTCGGGCAATATGGCGATGTCATCACCTCGCTTTCGGGCGTGGCGCTGCTTGAAGCGATGACGGCGGCGCTGGAAATCCTGAAGGCGGATGACCAGGCCGATCTGCTGCGGTTGAAATTCGTGCGCGCGGATGCGGTGGCGGCGCCCTTTCTGCGCCGGCACGCGCTGCCCACGACCGAGGAATATGGCGCGCCGTGGCTGGATCTTTCTCCCTTTGCCACGCCGGACGACCTGGAAAAGCGCTATTCGCGCACCCAGCGCCGGCGGCGCCGCAAGATACGCAACCGGCTGGAGAAGCATCTGGGAACGGCGCTTTCCTTCCGCCGCCTGATGGCGCCGGAGGAAATCCGCGCCGCCATTCCGGTTATGCTGGAAAACAAGCGGCGCTGGCTGCGCGAGAAAGGGCTGGTTTCCCGCGCCCTGTTCCATGACCGCGCCGAGCCCTTTCTGTCGCGGCTGGCGGAGCGCATGATGGCCGATGCGCAGGGGCCCACGCTGGTGCTGAGCGTGCTGGAGGCCGATGGCGAGCAGCTCTCGTGGGAGATGGGTTTTCGCTGGAAGGGGCGTCACCTGGCCTATCTGACGGCGCACAAGCCGGAGCTGACCGATCTTTCCATCGGCAGGCTGCACATGCACCTTTCGCAGAAGCTGGCGGTGGCCGACGGCATGAAGGTGTTCGACCTGCTGGTGCCCGCCGCGCCGCACAAGGAAAGCTGGAGTTCGCACGTGGCCGACGTGCGCAACTATTTCCTGCCGCTGTCGCTGCGCGGGCGGCTGCTGGGGCAGACCTATCTGTGCCATCTGCGGCCGTTGCTGCGCGAGGCCTATCACCGGCTGCCGCCGGGCGTGCGCAGTTTTCTGCACCTGAGCGAGATTCATGAGCATGACGAAAGCGAGGTCAGCCCACAGGCGGCGCATTGATCCCGCAAGGCCGTCCGGGAGCGAGCATTGAAAGCATGCCGGTCTTTCTGTAGGGCAGGAGAGCGGAGCGGAAAAGTGGTATGCTTTCATGCTGGATTGGACGGCCATCATCGGCGGATTGGCGATCGGCTTCGGTATCAGCCTGCTGGCGGGGGTGCTGGTGGGCGTGCTGGAGGTCGTCAGTTACCGGCGCGAAACCGGCATCGATGTGTTCACGGACGACGAGGCGGAAG
>JALVFB010000034.1 GCA_027030295.1 Hyphomicrobiales bacterium | reverse complement strand
CGTGGCCAGTGGCAGGCTGGCGGGGCTGGTTTCCTTCTGGCCGCTGCGCATCCATCCCGGTGGCGAACGGGCACTGCTGCTGGGGCCGCTGGCGGTGCATCCGGATTTTCAGAACGGCGGGCTGGGCGACGCGCTGATGCGCACGGGGCTGGATGCGGCGCGCAAGGCCGGGCACGGGCTGATCTTTCTCGTCGGCGACGAGCCTTTTTATGGCCGCTATGGATTCGTTCACACGCCGGAGCGCATCATTCTGCCCGGCCCTTACGACCCCGCGCGGCTGCTGCATCTGGAGCTGCGAGCGGGCGCGCTGGGCGATGCGCGCGGCCTGCTGCTGCCCGAATGGCGCTGGCAGATGTTGAAGGAAAAACCTCAGCCCCAGCGCCGCGCGACGTAGTCCTCCACCATGGCGCGGAACTGTTCGGCCAGGTTCTCGCCGCGCAACGTCGCCACCTTCTTGCCATCCATGAATACCGGGGCGGCCGGCGCCTCGCCGGTGCCGGGAAGCGATATGCCGATGTCGGCGTGCTTCGATTCGCCCGGGCCGTTGACGATGCAGCCCATCACCGCCACCTGCAACGCCTCGCTGCCGGGATATTCTCGCCGCCACTCCGGCATGCGTTCGGCCAGCCAGGCGGCAATGTCGCGCGCGAGCTCCTGAAAGCGCATCGACGTGGTGCGCCCGCAGCCCGGACAGGCGATGACGTCCGGCATGAAGGCGCGCAAACCCAGCGCCTGCAAGATCTGCTGCGCCACCATCACCTCGCGGGTGCGCGCGTCGCCCGGCTCTGGCGTGATGGACACGCGGATGGTGTCGCCGATGCCCTCCTGAAGCAGGATGGCCAGCCCGGCGGTGGAGCCGATGACGCCGGCGTCTCCCATGCCCGCCTCGGTCAGCCCCAGATGCAGGGCATACGCGCAGCGCCCGGCCAGTTGCCGATAGACCGCCACCAGGTCCTGCACCTCAGAAACCTTGGCCGAGAGCACGATACGCTCCGGCTTCATGCCCAGTTCTTCCGCCCGCGCGGCCGAGCGCAGGCAGGATTCCACCAGGGCCTCGTGCATCACCTCGCGCGCGTCCTTCGGCTCCGGCCGATGCGCGTTTTTCTCCATCAGCTCGTCCAGCAGCGCGGCGTCCATGGAGCCCCAGTTGGCGCCGATGCGCACCGGTTTTCCGTGCTTGAGCGCGATGTCGATGATGGCGGAGAAGTTTCTGTCCTGCTTCTGTCCGAAGCCGACGTTGCCGGGATTGATGCGGAACTTGTCCAGCGCCTCGGCGCAGGCGGGGTGGTCGCGCAACAGGATGTGGCCGATGTAGTGAAAATCGCCGATGAGCGGCACGTCGCAGCCGCGCCTGTTCAGCTCTTCGCGGATGCGCGGCACGGCTTTCGCCGCCTCCTCCCTGTCCACGGTGATGCGCACCAGCTCCGAGCCGGCCTCGTGCAGCGCCACGATCTGCGCCACGGTGGCGTTCACGTCCGCCGTGTCGGTGTTGGTCATGGACTGGATGCGCACCGGGGCATCGCCGCCGATGACGACGTTGCCCACCGGCACCGGATGCGCCTTGCGCCGCCGCTGTCTGGCCGAAAAGCTCATGCCCGCCATATCGCCCGCCGGTTCGCGCAAATCAAGAAAAAGCCGCGTTTGTCCGCATGGCGCAATGGTGCGCGCCGGGCAGGTGACAAACCGTCACACAGTTCACAAGAAAGCCGGGCTCGTGATCCGTGCTTGACTTGCGCCCCGTTCGCGGCCTATGGCGAACGCGGGCCACCCCTCCCCAACGAGGGGCGAACATCTGGAAGGATGTATTGACATGACCAGCATCGAAAAGCCGGCCACCAAACCGGCCAATCCCCGTTTCTCCCCCGGCCCCACCACCAAGTTCAAGGGCTGGGACTTCTCCCTCCTGAAAAACGCGCTTCTCGGCCGCTCGCATCGCAGCAAGGAAGCGCTGGCGCGCATCCAGGAACTGCTGGCGCTCACCCGCGAGGTCTTGCAGGTTCCCGATGACTACCTCATCGGCATCGTGCCCGGCTCGGACACCGGCGCGGTGGAAATGGCGATGTGGAACCTCCTCGGCCCGCGTGGCGTGGACGTGCTCGCCTGGGAGAGCTTCGGCAAGGGCTGGGTGACCGACGTCTGCGACCAGCTGAAGGTGGATGCGCGCGCCATGGTCGCCGATTTCGGCGAGCTGCCCGACCTTTCGGCGGTGGACTTCTCCCGCGACGTGGTCTTCACCTGGAACGGCACCACCTCCGGCGCGCGCGTGCCGAACGGCGACTGGATCCCGGCCGATCGCGAGGGGCTGACCATCTGCGACGCCACCTCCGCCGCCTTCGCGCAGGAGCTGGCCTTCGACAAGCTCGACGCCACCACCTATTCCTGGCAGAAGGTGATGGGCGGCGAGGCGCAGCACGGCATTCTCATCCTGTCGCCGCGCGCCGTCGAGCGGCTGGAGAGCCACACGCCGTCCTGGCCAATGCCGAAGCTCTTCCGCCTGACCAAGGGTGGCAAGCTGATTTCCGGCATCTTCGAGGGCAAGACCATCAACACCGTTTCGCTCATGGCCATCGAGGACCACCTGGCGGCGCTGAAATGGGCGAAGGAGATGGGCGGTCTGCCGGCGCTCATCGCCAAGGCCAACGAGAACGCGCAGGTCGTGTGGGACTGGGAAGCGCAGACCGACTGGGTGGAAAACCTTGTTTCCGATCCGGCGATTCGCTCCAACACTTCCGTGTGCATGCGCCTTTCCGCGAAGGGCAGGGAGGGCCTGACGGAGGAGCAGGCCGCGGCCCTGCCGAAGCGGATGCTGGAGCTGCTGGCGGAGGAAGGCGCGGGCTATGATCTCTCCGCCTATCGCACCGCACCGCCGGGATTCCGCATCTGGTGCGGCGGCACGGTGGAGAAGAGCGACATCGAGGCCCTGTTGCCGTGGCTCGACTGGGCCTACGCCACGGCGAAAGCCGAGCTGACGGGCTGAACGAACACCAGGGCGGGGCCGATTGCGCCCCGCCTTTCTTTCTTTCACGGCAATCACGGATCCATCACGAGCAAAACGAGGAGGCAGCCCCATGGCGCCGAAAGTTCTCATTTCCGACAAGCTGTCCGAAACCGCGGTGAAGATTCTGGAGGCGCGCGGCATCGACGTCGCCTACGAACCCGACCTTGGCAAGGACAAGGAAGCGTTCATCGCCCGCCTGCCGGAGTTCGACGGACTGGCGGTGCGCTCCGCCACCAAGGTGACGGCCAGGGCCATCGAGGCGGCGAAGAACCTCAAGGTCATCGGCCGGGCCGGCATCGGCGTGGACAACATCGACGTGCCGGCGGCCACCGCGCGCGGCATCATCGTCATGAACACGCCGCTGGGCAACGCCGTGACCACCGCCGAGCACACCATCGCCATGATGCTGGCGCTGGCGCGGAAGATTCCGCAGGCCAACGAGTCCACGAAAGCCGGCAAGTGGGAAAAGAGCAAGTTCATGGGCGTGGAGGTCTATCGCAAGACGCTGGGGCTGATCGGCTGCGGCAACATCGGCTCCATCGTCGCCAACCGCGCGCAGGGGCTGCACATGCGGGTCATCGCCTTCGACCCCTATCTGACGGAGGAACGCGCGCGGGAGATCGGGGTGGAGAAGGTGGACTTCGACGAGCTGCTGGCGCGCGCCGACTTCCTGTCCCTGCACACGCCGCTCACCGACAAGACGAGGCACATCATCGATGCGGAGGCGTTGGCGAAGATGAAGAAGGGCGCGCGTGTCATCAACTGCGCGCGCGGCGGCCTCGTCGTCGAATCCGACCTGTATGAGGCCATCAAGTCCGGCCACATCGCAGGGGCCGCCATGGACGTGTTCGAAGAGGAGCCGGCGCGGGAGAATCCACTGTTCGAACTGGAGGAAGTCATCTGCACCCCGCATCTGGGCGCCTCCACCACCGAAGCGCAGGAGAACGTGGCGGTGCAGATCGCCGAGCAGATCGCCGATTATCTGCTCACCGGCGCGGTGTCCAACGCGCTCAACATGCCCTCCATCACGGCCGAGGAGGCGCCGGTGCTCAAGCCCTACATCGAGCTTGCGGAAAAGCTGGGGCTGTTCATCGGCCAGATCATCGGTTCGGCCATAAGGGACGTGACCATCGAATACGCCGGCAACGTCGGCGAGCTGAACATCGGCGCGCTGTCCTCCGCCCTGCTGGCCGGCCTGCTGCGCCCGACGCTGGGCGAGGACATCAACATGGTTTCCGCGCCGGTGGTGGCACGGGAGCGCGGCATGACCATCAACGAGGTGCGCCAGACGCAGCGCGGGGTGTATGAGGGCTACATCCGCCTGGAGGTGTCCACCGAGAACTCCAGGCGCTCCGTCGCCGGCACCGTCTTCGCCGACGGCAAGCCGCGCATCATCCAGGCCAAGGGCATCAACATGGAAGCCGAGTTCGGCCCGCACATGCTCTATGTGGTGAACGAGGACAAGCCCGGCTTCCTCGGCGCCATGGGCACCATCCTGGGCGAGGCGGGGCTGAACATCGCCGCCTTCAACCTCGGCCGCGCCAAGCCGGGCGGCGAGGCGGTGGCGCTGGTCGAGGTGGACGAGCCGGTGCCGGAAGAGGTGCTGGAACGGGTGAAGAAGCTGCCGCAGATCAAGTGGGCCTCGGCGCTGGAGTTCTGAGCACAATCCGTGCTAAACGCGAAGCGTGCGCTGAAGGCGGAAGAGCCGTCTTCAGCGCGTTTCGTTGCGAGAATTCGGGGTAATCACGCGCCGAGGGCTGATGGCGCGGGGGGAGTGGTGAAACATGACGAACGTGGTGGTGGTTGGCGCCCAGTGGGGCGACGAGGGCAAGGGCAAGATCGTCGACTGGCTGTCCGAGCGCGCCGACGTGGTCATCCGGTTTCAGGGCGGGGCCAACGCCGGGCATACGCTGGTCATCGACGGCGTCACTTTCAAGCTCTCGCTGCTGCCGTCGGGCATCGTGCGGCCCGGCAAACTCGCCGTCATCGGCAACGGCGTGGTCATGGATCCGTGGAAGCTGGCCGACGAGATCGAGGGCATCCGCCGGCAGGGCGTGGCGGTTTCCCGCGACAACCTGAGGATCGCCGAGAACACCACCCTCATCCTGCCGCTGCACCGCGAGCTGG
>JALVFB010000033.1 GCA_027030295.1 Hyphomicrobiales bacterium | reverse complement strand
CTGAACAATGACCGCGCGGAGCGCGCCACGAACGGGAAGGAACAGAACGATGAGCAACGGGGCAGACGGCAAGGGCAACATGAGCTTTTCCATGGGCGGCAGCCTGGGCGGCGGCAATTCCGCCGCCGGCGGCATGGGCGCGGGTGGCGCCGGCGCGCCCGGCGGCGCGGATGGCGCGCAGCCGCCGAAAGGCCCGGTCATCAAGGATTCCGACACGCAACATTTCATCGAGGACGTGATCGAGGCCTCGCGTGAAGTACCGGTGCTGGTGGATTTCTGGGCCACGTGGTGCGGCCCGTGCAAGCAGCTTGGCCCGGTGCTGGAGAAGGTGGTCACCGAATACGCCGGCAAGGTGCGGCTGGTGAAGATCGACGTCGATCAGAACCAGGCGCTGGCGCAGCAGCTGCGCATCCAGTCGGTGCCGATGGTCTATGCCTTCGTGAACGGCCAGCCGGTGGACGGCTTCGCCGGCGCGCTGCCCGAAAGCCAGGTGCGCGCCTTCATCGACAAGGTGGTGAAGCTGGGCGGGCCCGGCAAGGCGGCGGAAGAGCTGGTGAAAATGGCCGAGGAAGCGGCGGCGGAAAGGAACTGGCAGGACGCGCTGGCGCTCTATGCCCAGGCGGTGCAGATGGATCCGGAGAATCCGAAGATCGTCGCCGGGCTGATTCGCACGCAGGTGAACATGGGCGACATCGAGGGCGCGAAGGCGGTGCTGGCGCAGCTTTCCGACGAGATGAAGGAGAGCGACGAGGTGAAGTCCGCCATCGCCGCGCTGGAACTGGCGGAAACGCCGGTGGACGAGGGCGAGATCGCCGAGCTGAAACGGAAGGTGGAGGCCAACCCGGACGACTTCGAGGCGCGCATGCAGCTGGCCGAGAAGCTCAATGCCGCCGGCCGGCGCGAGGAGGCCATGGAGCAGCTGCTCTACATCATCGGGAAGGACAGGAGCTGGAATGACGAGGCGGCGCGCAAGGAGCTGCTGAAATTCTTCGAAGCCTGGGGGCCGAACGATCCGCTGACGGCGGAGGGGCGCAAACGTCTCTCGGCCATTCTGTTTTCGTAAGATCGGTTCTTTCTTCGCCGCCGGTCGGCGGGGCGGAGGCGGTGCGCGCGGCGGGACAAGAAACCGGCTGGTCGCCGGAAATGTTTCGGGATTTTGCATGCCTGCCATGCATGTCTTGCGGCGTCGCCGCCAAAACTGTCGCATTGACCTGGGCTTGAGGTTGTGGCATCAGCCATCCCGCAAGGTGAAATTCCGTCGAGTTTCCTGAAAGGCATCCGGGAATGCCGGGGCGGTGCGGGCTGCGGGGCCCGCTGCCGTGGCCCGACCTTTCCGGTTTCAAGTTTCCGGAGCCTGGCATCATGATGTCCATCTATCTGCCAATCGCCGAGATTTCGGTGAACCTCTTCCTCTTGCTCGGGCTGGGTGGCGTGGTCGGCTTTCTTTCCGGCATGTTCGGCGTCGGCGGCGGCTTTCTCATGACCCCGATGCTGATGATGATCGGCATTCCGCCCGCCGTGGCCGTGGCCACCGAGGCCAATCAGATCGTCGCCTCGTCCGTTTCCGGCGCGCTGGCGCAATACCGGCGTGGCAACGTGGACGTGAAAATGGGCCTGATACTGCTGGCCGGCGGCGTGGTCGGCTCGGTGCTGGGCGTGCAGCTGGTGAAGATGCTGCGCGAGATCGGCCAGGTGGACCTGGTCATCAAGCTCACCTACGTGACCATGCTTTCCATCATCGGCTCGATGATGTTCATCGAGTCGCTCAACGCCATCCGCAAGACCAAGAAGGCCGGCGGCAAGGCGGCGGCGACGCACAAAGCGGGCTCGCACAATTGGGTGCATGGCCTGCCGTTCCGCATGCGGTTTCCGCGCTCCAAGCTCTACATCTCCATCATCCCGCCCATCGGAGTGGGCGTGTTGGTGGGCCTGCTGGCGGCCATCATGGGCGTGGGCGGCGGTTTCATCATGGTGCCGGCCATGATCTATCTTCTGCGCATGCCCACCGGCGTGGTGGTGGGCACTTCATTGTTCCAGATCGGCTTCGTGACCATTCTCACCACCATCCTCAACGCCGTGCAGAACCAGACGGTGGACGTGGTGCTGGCGCTCATCCTCATGTCGTCCGCCGTCATCGGGGCGCAGATCGGCGCGCGGGTGGGGGCGAAACTGCCCGGCGAACAGTTGCGCGTGCTGCTGGCGCTGATGGTGCTGGCCATGTGCGTGAAACTGGGTTGGGGCCTGGTGTCCACGCCGGAAGAACTGTTTTCATTCGCCGGGGGAGGGCACTGACATGAAGCGCTTCATGCAAGGAATGGGCGGGGTCACCGCCATCGCGGGGCTGCTGCTGGCCTTCGTCGCCGTCGCCTTCACCGGGCTGGCGCGCGCGCAGGATGCCGCGAATACGGCCACGAATACGATGGAGCTAGCCCAACCCACGGGACAGGGCGCGGGTGATTCGGAAGGGCGGCCCGTTTCGGTGCGAGTGAAGAAGAGCGGCATCCCAAGGAAGGCGCAGGCGCCGCAGGTCGTCGCCGATCTTTCCACTCACACGGTGGCCATCAAGGCGGACTTCGCGGGCACCCGTGTCATGCTGTTTGGCGCCCTTGTCGGCAGCCGCGAGGAGAGCAAGACGAGGCCCGATCTCATCGTGGTCGTGCGCGGCCCTTCGCGCGTCTTCAAGATGCACCGCAAGAGGCGCGTCGGGCCCATCTGGATCAATTCCGACGAACGCATTTTCCGCGCCGCGCCCGGTTATTACGCACTGCTTTCCTCCAGGCCGCTGGCGGAAATCGCGCCCGCCGACAAGTTGCAGAAACGGGGTATCGGCTTCGGGGCGTTGAAGGCCCATCTGCTGGCTACCGGCGAGGGGTTCAAATCGCTGGAGGAAACCAATGAATACGCCGACGCGCTGGTGCGGCTGCTGAGAAGAAAAGGGCTGTATCGCACCAACGACGAGGGAGTGCGCTTCACCGGGCGTTACCTGTTCCGCGCCACCTTCGACCTGCCGGCCAATGTGCCGCTGGGAGAATACGAGGCGGATGTATATTTGTGGCGCGATGGCAGGCTTCTGGGCAAGTTCAGCTCCGCGCTGGAAATAGAAAAGCGGGGATTCGAACGGTTCGTCTATGAAGTGGCGCACAAGCGGCCCTTGTTCTATGGCGTGGCAGCTGTCATCATTGCCATCGCGGCGGGCTTCGCGGCGGCCGCAGTGTTCCGCAAAGACTGAGTTTCTGCCGGGAGGATTTCCCATGAGCGAGCGCAAGAAGCGCCAGGTGCGTGAAGAAGGGCACATTCGCAAGTTTTTGGTGGTGCTGGACGAGACGCCGGAATGCGAGGTGGCGGTCTACTTCGGAGCCGCCCGTTCGCGCAGCACCGGTTCCATGCTGACCATGCTGTTCGTCGTGGAGCCTCCCGAGTTCGCTCACTGGCTGGCGGTGGAGGAACATGCCCGTGAGGAAGGAGAACAGAAGGCGCAGGCGCTGTTTCGCATGTACCAGCGCAAGCTGCACCAGTGGGGGTTCGAGGACCTGCCGGTGGAAACGGTCATCCGCTACGGCAATCCCTGCGAGGAAATCCGCGGCCTGGAAAATGACGACCCGGACATTTCCTTTCTCGTGCTGGGCGCGGCCACCGGTTCGGAAGGTCCGGGGCGGCTGGTTACGGGCCTGCTCACCAAGGGCACCAAGGGGTTTCCCACTCCCATCGTCATCGTGCCCGGCGACATGACCTTCGAGGAGATCGACGCGCTCGTGTGAGCGCGTTTTCGCCATGGGCAACGACCGCGATCCCGGCGAACCGACGTCGTTGCGCATCGCGCTGCTGGTGGGGCTGTTGGGCGCGGCCTACCTCGGCGTGGAGCTGGCGCTGGGCTACTGGAAATCGTGGCTGCTCGCCGCCTCCATCATCGCCTTTGCCATCGCGCTCTATTTCCTCGTCTGGCCCATGCCCGGGGATGATGACTGATACCAGAATGCATAAATGACCACCCACCGCCCCGCGCCCCCGCCCAACCCCCAAATTCTGAGAACCCAGGGGTTGGGCGGGGGCGCGGGGCAGTTTCACCGGTCAGACATTACGCAATCCAGTATGAGACGGCTCAATCCAGCCCGGCGATGGCGCGCGCGAAGCGCTCCGCGTCGAACGGCTGAAGGTCGTCGATGCCCTCGCCGACGCCGATGGCATGCACCGGCAGCCCATGCTTCTCGGCGATGGCGACGAGGATGCCGCCGCGCGCCGTGCCGTCCAGCTTGGTCATGACAAGACCGGTGACGCCCACCACCTGTTTGAACACCTCCACCTGGTTCATGGCGTTCTGCCCGGTGGTGGCGTCCAGCACCAGCAGCACCGCGTGCGGCGCCTCGGGGATCACCTTCTTCATCACCCGCACGATCTTGGCGAGTTCATCCATCAGCTCCTTGCGGTTCTGCAAGCGCCCGGCGGTATCCATGAACACGATGTCGACGCCTTCCTCCCGCGCCTTCTTCAGCGCGTCATAGGCCAGCGCCGCCGCATCCGCGCCGGTTGCGCGCGCCTCGAACAGGCTGCCCGAACGCTCCGCCCACACCTTCAGCTGCTCCACCGCCGCCGCGCGGAAGGTATCGCCCGCCACCAGCATCACCTTGTGCCCTTCGCGCCGGGCGATGGCCGCCATCTTGCCGATGGTGGTGGTTTTCCCTGAGCCGTTCACGCCTACCACCAGCACCACGAAAGGCTTGTGCGTGCTGTCCATTTCGAACGGCTGCTCGACACGCTTCATCACGCGCGCGATCTCTTCCGCCATCACCGCCTGCACCTCTTCCGGCGACACATCCCTGTCGAACCGTTCCTTGCGCAGCCGTTCGATGATGCGCTCGGTCATGTCGATGCCGAGATCGGCCTGGATGAGGATGTCCTCCAACTCCTGGAGCATTTCCTCGTCCAGCTTGCGCTTCGTGAAAATGCTGGCGATGCCGCCGGTGAGGCGCGAGGAAGTCTTCGCCAACCCTTCCCGCAGCCGCGCGAACAGCCCGCGCTTCGGTGTCTCTTCCTCCGGAAGCTCTTCAGAGGTTTTTTCAGTGATCGCCTCGGCGAGAGGTTCCGGCTCGGGCGCGCTGTCCGGTGTCGGTTCCGCTTCCGGCGCCGGCCGGGGCGCCA
>JALVFB010000032.1 GCA_027030295.1 Hyphomicrobiales bacterium | reverse complement strand
CGCGCTCCCGCAATGTGTTGCCCTCCTCTAGCCCCGTCAGCGGCGATTGACAAGGCAAGGCGGGGTTGGAAACCCCGCCGAACCGTTCCGGAAGGGGATGCAATCCCCTTCCGGCGGGGGTCTCGTGCCTCAGGCTCATGTGGCGGCAGCCTCGAGATTCCGGCTTTCGCCGGAATGACGAGGAAGTAGCGCCAGAATAAATGCAAATGGCCGGCCTGGCGGATATGGCGCGTAAAACCGGGTCCCGGCCTCACAGATAGGCCGAGATGATGCCGAAGAAGTCGTCGGCCTTCAGCGAGGCGCCGCCCACCAGCGCGCCGTTGACGTTCTCCACGCCCATCAGCTCCTTCGCGTTGTTCGGCTTCACCGAGCCGCCATAGAGAATGCGCACGCGAGACGCCTCGTCCTCGCCGCCAACCTTCGCCGCCAGCTCCTTGCGGATGTGGGCATGGGCTTCGGCCACCTCGTCGGTGGTCGGCGTCAACCCGGTGCCGATGGCCCACACCGGCTCGTAGGCGATGATGGTGTTGGCCGCGTCGCAGCCCTCCGGCAGCGATCCCGCGATCTGGGTGGAGAGCACTTCCAGAGTCCTGCCGGCCTTGCGCTCGTCGATGGTTTCGCCGATGCAGATGATGGCCACCAGCCCGGCGCGGTGGGCGGCCGCCGCCTTCTTCCGCACGATCTCGTCGGTTTCGCCATGATCCGTGCGCCGCTCCGAATGACCGACGATGACCGCCGCGCCGCCCAGATCGGCGATCATTTCCGCCGCGATGTCGCCGGTGTGGGCGCCGCTGACCTCCCAGTGGCAATCCTGCCCGCCCAGCGCGATGCGCGAATCGCCCAGCGTCCGCGCCATCGGGTGAATGAGCGTGAATGGCGGACAGATCATCACGTCGCACGCCGGGTCGACGCCGCTCAGCTTCTCCATCAGCGCATCGACCTCGGCCAGCGAGGCGAGCGTGCCGTTCATCTTCCAGTTGCCGGCCACCAGCGGCGGAAAGGTGTGCATGGGTTCCCCTCCACGGTTGAATGCTCCTGTCGTCCGGCCGACCTGATAGCAGGGCAGCCGGGAGATGAGAAGTGCTTGAATGACGCGGCGCAGGCCTTAATATGCGCGCAAACCCCGCCGGCGGCGGCCAGACCCATCACTCACGGGAGCTCGAAACACCATGCTTGCGGCCATGCGCAAAAGCCTCACCGGCCCGCTGGCGAAGATCTTCGCCGGCCTGCTGGCCATGAGTTTCGCCATCTGGGGCGTTTCCGACATCTTGCGCGTGAAGCCGAGAGAGACATTGATTCGCGCCGGAGAAACAACCGTTTCGGTGAAAACCTTCAGCAATCGATTCCGCACCATGCTGCAACAGGTCGCGCAACAGACGGGGCGTTCGCTCAGCCCGGACGAGGCGCGGCAGATGGGGCTGGACAGGCAGCTGCTGGTGCAGCTTGTGCGCGAGGCGGTGCAGCGCGAGGCGGTGCGGCGGCTGAAGCTGTCCCTGCCGGCGGAGTTCCTCGCGCAGCGCATCCGCAAGATGCCGCAGTTCGCCGGGCCCGGCGGCGCGTTCGACCGGCGGCTGTTCACCCAGGCGCTGTATAACGCGGGGATGAGCGAGCAGGAGTTCGTGAACGAATTGCGCGACGGCATTCTCGGCCTGGGCGTGTTGGAGGCCATCACCGCCGACATGGCGGCGCCAGGGACCCTGGTGGAGCGGGCTTATGCCTTCCGCAACGCCATGCGCGATGCCGACTACGTGGTCATCGTCGCCGACGAGACGACGCTGCCACAGCCGGACGAGGCGACGCTGAAAAAATTCCATGAGGAGCACAAGCCGCAATTCTCCGCGCCGGAGCGGCGGGTGTTGCGGGTGCTGGCGCTGACGCCGCGGACGCTGGCCGAAAAGGTGAAGGTGGACGAGAAGGAACTGAAACAGCTCTACGAATCGCAAAAGAGCCGCTTTTTCCAGCCGGAGAAGCGCAGCGTGGAGCAATTGCGCTTCGATAATGAGGATGCGGCGAAACAGGCGCTGGAGGCGTTGCGCTCCGGCGCGAAAACCTGGGAACAGGTGCTGGCCGAACACAAGCTGAAGCCGCAAGACGTGCGCATCGGGCCTTATGAGAAAAAGCGCTTTCCACACGAGGCGCTGGCCAGGGCCGCCTTCGCCGCGAAGGAAGGCGCCATCGCCGGGCCGGTGAAGACGCCGCTGGGGGTGTTCCTGGTGAAGGTGGTGAAGGTGGTGCCCGGGCATCAGGTTTCCTTCGAGGAAGCGAAGAAGGACCTGGCGACATACCAGAAGCTGGAAAAGGCGCGCGATCTGATCGCCGACTATTACGACAGGATCGAGGAGGCGCGGGCCTCCGGGCAGGGGCTGGCGGAGGCCGCCGCTTCCCTGGGCCTGAAGCTCACGGTCACGCCGCCGGTGGCGCAGAACGGCACGGGCGCGGATGGCAAGCCGGTGGCGGTGCCGGGTGGCGAGGCGGTGTTGCGGGAGGCCTTCCGCAGCGAGCCGGGCATGGACAACGACGTGGTGGAGCTGGGCAACGACGGCTACGCCTGGTTCGAGGTGGAGAAGATCGTGCCGGCCGGGCCCATTCCGTTCGACAAGGTGAAGGACAAGGTGCTGGCCGCGTGGAAGGCGCAGGCGCTGGCGGCGGCGCTCAGGCGCAAGGTGGACGCCTTGAAGAAAAAGGCCGAAGCCGGCACGCCGCTGGAAAAAATCGCCGAGGAACTGGCGGGAAGCGTCAAGCACATCGAGAAGCTCAAGCGCAACGACGCGCGTCCGGATTTTCCTTCCGTGGCGGTGCGGGCGCTGTTCGCGGCGAAACCCGGCGCGTTCGCGGTGGCCATTTCGCCGGACGGGCGCAAGGCCTGGCTGATGAAGGCGAAGACGCGGCCGCTGCCCAAACCCGACCCGAAATCCGACGAGATGAAGGCGCTGCGGGTGGTGCTGGCGCAAGGGCTGGCGACGGATACGGCTGCGGAGTTCCTCGGCGCCCTGCAACAGGAGCAGGACGTGAAGATCGACATGAAGCTGTGGCGGCAGGCCACCGGCGGCGGGCAGTAGGATCGAATTTTCCAGCCACGCGCATTCATTCCTGCCAAACCTTCAAAGCGTCCGGGGGATGCTGCAATGATGGAAAGATTTGCCCTTGTTCGCAGGTGGTTGCGGCAAATGGTGCATGAAAGGGGCTGGACAGGTGGTTCCCTTGCCATGTCATCCCCGCTTTTCTCTTCGTCATCAACCCAGTTGATTCCTGGCATCGATGCTACACATGCCGTGCCGCCTTCATCCCCTCCCCCTGGCAGGGGGAGGGAAAGGGAGGGGGTCGGGCAAGGGATAAATGTGCGTGCCACCAATCCTTTCCGGCATGGAGAACATCGCCCGACCCCCTCCCGGCCCCTGACGGGGCCGACCTCCCCCTTCCAGGGGGAGGATAAATTGACAGCGCATCCGTGGAGCATCAATCCGATCTTCTATTCGTCATCCCCGCGAAAGCGGGGATCCAGTTCTGTCACAACGGTTCGCTGGATTCCCGCTTGCGCGGGAATGACGAAAAAGATAGCGGGAACAAGGATGTTTTCTCAGGCTTCTGTGCGATGAATCCGCTGCCCGACATGCGCATCGTTCCGACATACGAGGTCTTCGCCGCCCGCCATGACGCCGGCGCGCCGCAGGTGCTGGCCACCCGGCTGGTGGCCGACCTGGAAACGCCCGTCTCCGCCCTGATGAAGCTCAAGCCCGGCGCGCAGCACATCTTCCTGCTGGAATCGGTGGAAGGCGGCGCCGTGCGCGGGCGCTATTCGCTCATCGGCCTGAACCCGGACGTGGTGTGGAAGGTCGAAGGCGGCAGGGCGTATCTGAACCGGGCGGCATTGCAGGACGTGAACGGCCCGTTCGCGGAAGATTCGCGCCCGCCGCTGGAGAGCTTGCGCGCGCTGCTGGAGGAAAGCCGCATCGACCTGCCCGCCGACCTGCCGCCCATGGCCGCAGGCGTGTTCGGCTACATGGGCTACGACATGGTGCGCTTCATGGAGCGCCTGCCGGACGACAATCATGACGAGCTGGGGCTGCCGGAAGCGCTGATGATCCGCCCCACGGTGGTGGTCGTCTTCGATTCGGTGGCCGATGAAATGGTCATCGTCACGCCGGTGCGCCCCGAAGCGGGCGTTTCCGCCGAGGTGGCATACAAGCGTGCGCAAGGGCGGCTGGAGGAGGTCATCGCGAAGCTCTCCGGGCCCATCGACCCGGCGTTGTTGGCCGAAACGGCAAACGAGATCGCCCTCCCCGAGCCGGAATCCAATACGCCGCCGGAGCGTTACATGGAAATGGTGGAGCGGGCGAAGGAATACATCCGCGCCGGCGACATCTTCCAGGTGGTGCTCTCGCAGCGCTTCGCCGCCGAATTTCCGCTCTCTCCGCTGGCGCTCTACCGGGCGCTGAGGCGCACCAACCCCTCGCCCTATCTCTACTATCTCGACTATGGCGACTTCGCCATCGCCGGCTCCAGTCCGGAGATTCTGGTGAGGGTGCGCGAGGGCAAGGTGACCATCCGGCCCATCGCCGGCACTCGCCGCAGGGGACGCACGCCGGAGGAGGACAAGGCGCTGGAGGAAGAGCTGCTGTCCGACCCGAAGGAGCTGGCCGAGCACCTGATGCTGCTCGACCTGGGGCGCAACGACGTGGGCCGGGTGGCGGAGATCGGCTCGGTGGCGGTGACGGAGAGGTTCGTGATCGAGCGCTACAGCCAGGTGATGCACATCGTCTCCAACGTTCAGGGCCGCCTTCGCGAGGATGCCGACGCGCTGGATGCGCTCATCGCCGGCTTTCCCGCCGGCACCGTTTCCGGCGCGCCGAAGGTGCGGGCGATGGAGATCATCGACGAGCTGGAGCTTGCGCGGCGCGGCATCTACGCCGGATGCGTGGGCTATTTCTCCGCCGCCGGCGAGATGGACACGGCCATCGTGCTGCGCACCGCCATCGTGAAGGACGGGCGCATGTTCGTGCAGGCGGGGGCGGGGATCGTCGCCGATTCGGTGCCCCGGCTGGAGCAGAAGGAATGCGAGAACAAGGCGCGCGCCCTGTTCCGCGCGGCGCAAGAAGCCGCGCGCTTCGCCGGCGGGAGGAAGGGGCAATGATCCATTCGGCAGAATGGCAACGAAAGAACGGGAGAGGT
>JALVFB010000031.1 GCA_027030295.1 Hyphomicrobiales bacterium | reverse complement strand
ACTTCCCCGACTGCGCCCCGGACGCCGTGCGGGGCTTGCGCATCACGCGCCAGGGCCGCCGCGACGTGCAACAACTGCTGGTGGAGGAGCGCACCGACCTGCGTGGGCACCCCTATTACTGGCTGGCCTTCCGCCGCGAAGTGAACAGCCCGCCGCCGGACACCGACCTGTATGCCATTTTCAACCGGCTGATTTCCGTCACCCCGCTGATGATGAACCTCACCGACGAGGCCGCCCGCACCCGCCTGCAACGCCACGTTGGCAACGGCGCTGAAAACGCCTAGATTTTCCATGGGCTTGCATGATCCATGATTGCTCCGACGAAGGCCGGAGACCGGAGCGGAGAATGCAAGCGCCCGTTTGTTACTCGTCATCCTGGCGGAAGCCAGGATCTCGTGCCAGCGACTCATGCGTCCGTGGCCCGAGATTCCGGCTTTCGCGGGAATTGTCTGTTGGGATTGTGGCATCCTTCGGGATTTGTGGGGCGAGGAAGGCATGAGCGATTCGGCGGGCATCGTGCGGCTCATCATGGAGCTGCGCCATCACGGCATTCAGGACCGGCGGGTGCTGGAGGCGATAGAGAAAACGCCGCGCGACCTGTTCGTGGAAGACGCCTTCAAGGCGCACGCCTGGGACGACACGGCCCTTCCCATCTCCTGCGGCCAGACCATCTCCCAGCCCTACATCGTCGCCTTCATGACCGAGCATCTGGAAACCGCGCCGCAACACAGGGTGCTGGAAATCGGCACCGGCTCGGGCTATCAGGCCGCCGTGCTGGCCCGCCTGGTGCGCCGCGTGTTCACCATCGAGCGCCACCGCCACCTGCTGGAGCAGGCGCGTCGCCGCTTCGCCATGCTGGGGCTGACCAACATCGAAACCCGTCTTGCCGACGGCCACAAGGGCTGGCCGGAGGCGGCGCCCTTCGACCGCATCATCGTCACAGCCGCCGCGGCCAGGGTGCCGGAGGCGCTACTGGATCAGCTGGCCGAGGGCGGCGTCATGGTCATCCCGGTGGACACGCCGCACGGCTATCAGGAGCTTGTGAAGATTCGCCACACGCCCCATGGCTTCGAGCGCGAAAGGCTCATTCCCGTGCGCTTCGTGCCCATGCTTTCCGGCGTTCCCCGCCGCGAAGACGCCCCGGAAGACCCGCCGCCGGAGCGCCGGGGGCCGCACAAGGAGCGTGGATGAGCGCCGATGGCGGATGCACGGGGCTTTTGCGCGGTCTGCACTTCAACGCAAGAATCAGAAACAGCCCCGCGCCCCCGGCCAACCTCTTGCGCACCATATCGGGAGGTTGGGCGGATGCGCGGGGCGGTGGGTGGTCTGCACTTCGGCGCAAGAATACACAAAAACATTTTTCTTCGAATTCGATACGATTTTTTAACGACACCAGCGGCATGATGACACCCGGTAAGTTTGTATCAGTTCCGGGGTAGAGTAGAACCATGTCGCAACAACAGACCTCCGCGCGCGTCGCGCGCATCCTGCTGGCAGCCGGAACCGCGGCGCTGCTGGCCGCCTGTTCGTCCGATATCGAACGCCTGAGCGACTATCCGCCCATCGACAAGACGCAGAGCGTCGCCCCCTCGAAGGTGGCGAGCCAGCCCATCGCGCCGCCGGCGCGCTCGTCCAGCCCGTGGAACAGCCCCACGCCGTCCTGGGCGCGCACGCAAAGCGGGCGCTCCACCTGGCAGCCGCCGCGCCAGACGGCCTATCAGGCGCCCCCGGCGCCGAGCCGTCCCGCCTATCAGCCGCCGCGCCAGGCGGCCAACGGCGCGGTCATCGTGCAGCCTGGCCAGACGCTGTTTTCCATCGCCCGGGCCAATGGCAAGACGGTGCGTGAGCTGATGGCGGCCAACGGCATGAGCACGCCCACCATCAAGGTCGGCCAGCGCATCGTCATTCCGGGCGTGGCCAACCCGGTGTCTCCCGCGCCGACCGTGGCGCGCGTGCGGCATGCATCCTATCAGGCGCCGGCCACGCCGCGCCCAGCCGCCGCCCCGCAGCCCAAGCGGCAGAATGCCGCCAGCGTGCGCCGTCATACGGTGCAGCCGGGCGAGACCTGGTATGCGCTGGGACGGAAGTATCACGTGCATCCGAAAAAGATCGCCGCATACAACGGCCTGTCGCTGTCCAAGGGCCTGAAGGTGGGGCAGGTGGTGAAAATTCCCTCTGCCGACGGCTGGAGCATGCCCGCCCCGCGCACGGCGCAGGTGATGGAGCGCCCGAAGAACAAGGCGCGCAAGGATCAGGAGCGCATCCGGGTGGTGGAAAGGCCGAAAGCCAGGCCGCCGGCGGCCAAACCGCAGCCCGAAAGCAAGCCGGCGCGCACCGCCGGGGCCGAGTTCATCTGGCCGGTGCGCGGCCAGGTCATCGGCGCCTTCGGCAAGCAGGCCAATGGCCAGCGCAACGACGGCATCGACATCGCCGCGCCTGCCGGCGCCCCGGTGCGTGCCGCCGCCTCCGGCACCGTGGCCTATGCCGGCAACGAGCTGAAGGCCTATGGCAACCTGGTGCTCATCCGCCACCCCGGCGGCTGGGTGACGGCCTATGCCTACAACAGCAAGCTTCTGGTCAAGCGTGGCGACTACGTGAAGCAGGGCCAGAAGATCGCCGAGGTCGGCCAGACCGGCATCGCCCGCACGCCGCAACTGCACTTCGAGCTGCGCAAGGGCGCGACCCCGGTGAACCCGCTGAAATATCTCAGCACCGTCACCGCCATGCGCTGACGCGGCGGCCCGAAGATTGCCCCCGGAACGCCGGGGCCGGCTGGAACCCTCCAGCCGGCCCCGATGTGTGTGGGCAGAAGACGGAGGGGTGGAGCGGTCGGTCCTCGGCGCAATCATACCAAGATGCATAAAGAGCCACCCACCGCCCCGCGCCCCCGTCCAACCACCTCACGTTCACAATATCGGGTGGTTGGGCGGGGGCGCGGGGCGGTGGGCGGTCGCGCTTCGGCGCAATGGAAAAGCGGGCCGGTGCGAGGCGCTTCAGCGCAAGGAAGCGCAATCAGAACTTGTCCGCGTTCAGCACCAGGTGGGTGATGATGGAGCCGGCATAGCCCAGCGCCACCGCCCATGTCCATTTCAGATGGCTGAAGAAGGTGTATTGCTCCCGCGCCAGGCCCATCAGCGCCACCCCCGCCGCCGAGCCGATGGACAGCAGCGAGCCGCCCACCCCGGCGGTCAGCGTGATGAGCAGCCATTGCCCGTCGGACATCGGCGGGTCCATGGTCAGCACCGCGAACATGATGGGGATGTTGTCCACGATGGCCGAGACGATGCCGACGATGGTATTGGCCCAGGTCGCTCCCAGCCCGTCATACAGCGTGCGGCTGAGCAGCTCCAGATAACCGATGACCCCCAGCCCGCCGACGGCGAAGATGATGCCGAAGAAGAACAGCAGCGTGTCCCATTCCGTGCGCTCCATCACCCGGAAGGAATCGAACAGGATGTCCGCCCGGTTGCGCCGCCGAGCATATCTCTTGAAGAAATAGCTGAACATGGCGAGATAGCCCAGGCCCATCATCATGCCCATGGCCGGCGGCAGGTCCAGCACGTTGCGGAAGCTCACGGCGGTGACGATGGTGGCGGCGAACAGCAGGATGACTACCTTCGCGCCCGGCTTCATGCGCGCCTCGCCCTCGTGCGGCTCCGGCACCAGCTTCGGCACCGCCAGGCTCATGATCGCCGCCGGAATCAGGAAGTTCACCAGCGACGGGATGAAGATGGCGAAAAACTCCCAGAAGGAGAGCTTGTCCTTTTGCCACACCATCAGCGTGGTGATGTCGCCAAACGGTGAATAGGCGCCGCCGGCGTTGGCCGCCACCACCACGTTGATGCACGCAAGCGCGATGAAGGCGGGGCTTTTCGCCCCCACCGCCAGCACCACCGCGCCCAGCACCAGCGACGTGGTGAGGTTGTCCAGCAGCGGCGAGAGGAAGAAGGCGATGAAGCCGGTGAGCCAGAACAGCTTGCGATAGCTCAGGTTCATGGCGATGAGCTTTTCGCGCAGGGCGTTGAACACGCCGCGCTCGTCCAGCGAGTTCACGTAGGTGATGGCCACGAACAGGAACAGGAACAGTTCGCCATATTCGGTGAGCGTGTGCCGCGCCACGCCGGCCACCAGCTCCTGCTTGCCGGTGTGATGATATGCCAGGCCGATGAGCAGCCAGATCAGCCCCGCCGCCAGCAGCACCGGCTTGGACTTGCGCATCTCGATCACTTCCTCGAACACCACCAGCACGTAGGCCAGCACGAAGATGGCCAGCGCCGCCAGGCCGTAAGGGTGCAGCGTGAGGTCGATGAACTGGGCCTTGCCGCCTTCTTCCATGGCCCGGGCCGGCGCGATGGCCAGTGACGGAAGAAGCAGGAACGCGAGGAGAAAACGGCGCAGCAACCAGGCCGCCGGAAGGGATGAGATGCGCATGGCTTTCCCCGTCTGCTTGGAAAATGCCGCGAACGGAGCCGTCACGGCCCTTGTCGGCGGGTTTAGCTCCGAAACGGCGACGCGGCAAGCGACAAGGCGGCGCATGTGCACAAGGCGCTCTTGCCCGCTGGCGGCGGCTTGTCTATCTAGGCCCCAATCCGCAACCGGAAACACAAGAAAGGGGACACCGATGACCGAGCGCACGCTCTCCATCATCAAGCCGGACGCCACCCGGCGCAACCTGGAAGGAAAGATCATCTCGAAGATCCAGGAGGCGGGGCTGAGGATCGCCGCCATGAAGCGCAAGCGCTGGACGCGCTACGAGGCCGAGAAATTCTACGAGGTGCACAAGGAGCGTCCTTTCTACAACGATCTGGTGGAGTTCATGACCTCCGGGCCGATCGTGCTGATGGTGCTGGAGGGCGAGAACGCCATTGCCAGGTATCGCGAGGTAATGGGCGCCACCAATCCGGCCGAAGCCGCGCCGGGCACCATCCGCGCCGAGTTCGCCGAGAACATCGAGGCCAATTCCGTGCACGGCTCCGACAGCCCGGAGAACGCGGCGAAGGAGATCGCGCTATGCTTCGACGGCGCGGAGATCGTGGGCTGAATCTGACGGGGCTTCATTGCTGTCGACGTCATCAACTCGGTTTTTCATTCCTGCCGTGCAGCCCTCTTTCCCTCCCCCTGGCAGGGGGAGGGACAGGGAGGGGGTCGGGCAAGGGACAAATGAGTTTTCCGGTC
>JALVFB010000030.1 GCA_027030295.1 Hyphomicrobiales bacterium | reverse complement strand
CTCGCATGGTACAAGCTCGCGGTCATCAACCGCACGAAGGCGATCTATCGAAAAGGCGACAGGGCCGTCACGTTCCATCGCGGCAGATTTTTCGTTCGTGATGAAGACACGATCCCCATCAGCGCCATAGACAATGTGAAGTTGGATCACTCCGTGGCGGGCAATGTTTTCGGCTGGGTGAACATGTATTTCATGACCCGTGCCGACGTTTACAGGATCGGGCACGTCAGCCGCGAAGAAGCGAAGCGCTTCCGCAACATTTTTCTCGATTACGATGATTGAACGTCAGCCCCACGGGCCGCGTGGCGGCGGAGAAGAGTCCACCTGCCGCCACGGTCCGCCGTCCTGGTCCCGCACGCCCATCTCGCGGGCCAGTTCCATCAGCGCGGCGATGCGGTTTTCCGTGTTCGGGTGGGTGGAAAACAGGTTGTCCATGCCCTCGCCGGTGAGCGGGTTGACGATGAACAGATGCGCCGTCTCGGGGTGGGCCTCGGCGGAGGGGTTGGGGATGCCGCGGGCGTAGGCCTCGATCCTTTCCAGCGCGCGGGCCAGCCACAACGGATTGCCGGCGATCTTCGCGCCTTCGCGATCGGCGGCGTATTCGCGGGTGCGGGAGATGGCGAACTGCACCAGCATGGCCGCCATCGGCGCGAGGATCATCAGCAGCAGGGTGCCGATGAAGCCCAGCGGGTTGTTGCGGTCGCGGCCGCCGAAGAACATGGCGAAATTGGCGAGCATGGAAATGGCGCCGGCGATGGTGGCGGTGATGGTCATGGTGAGCGTGTCGCGGTTCTTGATGTGCGCCAGCTCGTGCGCCAGCACGCCGGCCAGCTCCTCTTCGTCCAGCAGGTTCAACAGCCCGGTGGTGACGGCCACCACGCCATGTTCCGGGTCGCGCCCGGTGGCGAAGGCGTTGGGCTGGTCGGTGTGGATGATGTAGATTTTCGGCATGGGCAGGCCGGCGCGGCGCGCCAGATGGGCGATCAGCCGATACAGTTCCGGGGCGGCGCGTTCGTCCACCGGCTCGGCGTGGTGCATGCGCAGCACCAGCTTGTCCGAGTTCCACCAGGAGAAGATGTTCATGCCGACGGAAAAGACGAGCGCCAGCAACATGCCCGTCTGCCCGCCGATGAGATAGCCCATGCCGATGAACAGCGCGGTGAGCGCCGCCAACAGCATCGCCGTTTTCGTGTAGTTCCACATGGTGCTCCCTGCCTCATACCGGAATGCATGAATGACCACCCACCGCCCCGCGCCCCCACCCAACCCCCAAATTGTGAAAAACAAGGGCCTGAGGGGCGCGGGGCAGTTTCACCGGTCAGACATTACGCAAAATGGTATCATTCGTCACCGTTCGTGGCGAGACGATATGGGCACCGGCGCGGCGCGCGGCAATAGCGACGGGATGAAAATGCCGTCAGGTTCGCGGCAGTCGGTTCAGCGCGCCGGCGATTCCGCCTGCGCCTGCAGGATGATCCGCCGATAGGCGGCGTCGTGCTTTTTCAGCGCCGTTTCCAGCAGCTTGTCGCGGCCGTAGATGTCGTTGTAGTAGCGCAGGCGGCCCTTGTTGTCCGGCCACACCGTGAAATAGGCGATGTGCACCGGCGTGGTGCGCTTCAACTTGATCTGCTTGTTCTCGCCGGCCTTCAGATATTGCTCGATCTCGAACGGGTCGAGGCCGGAAACCAACTCGGCCAGTTCGCGCGGCTTCTGAACCCGCACGCAGCCATGCGAAAAGGCGCGCACGGAGCGCCTGAACAGCGACTTGGCCGGGGTGTCGTGCATGTAAATGGAGTGCTTGTTCGGGAACAGCACCTTGATGCGGCCAAGGGCGTTCTTGTCGCCCGGCAACTGGCGAATGTCGAAGGGGATGACCTTGGCGTTGCGGTAGGCCGCCCAGTCGACGGCGGCGGAGCTGATGCGGCGCCCCTTCCTGTCGCGCACTTCGTAGCCTTCGCGATCCAGCCAATGGGGGTCGCGCATCAGCTTGGGGATGAACTCCTTGCGGATGATGGACTGCGGCACGCCCCAGTAGGGGTTGAAGACCACATATTCGATGCGGTCGGAGAAGAAGGCCGTCTGATTCTTCGGCTTGCCGGTGATCACCCGGCTTTTCCACCTGACGCGGCCGTTTTCATAGAGATAGACCTCGAAGGCCGGGATGTTGACCAGGAAATGCACCTTGCCGAAGTTGCGCGGCATCCAGCGCAGGCGCTCCATGTTCAGCGCCAGCTTGCGGATGCGGCTTTGGCGCGTGTTGTAACTGTTGCGGCGGTTGAGCGCGCCGATGGTGCCCTTGCCGATGATGCCGTCCGGCTTGAGGCCGGCCAGCTTCTGGAAGCGCTTGACGGCGGCAACCAGTCGCGAATCATAGATGGTGGTATCCCGCGCCGGCACGTCGGCCGTGGCGGTGGCCCGACCATCCGTCATTTCTTCCGTTGCGGCCGCCGGTTCGGCGGTGACGGATTCCGCCCGTTTTTCCGAAACGTCCTCCAGCAGGCCCAGCTTGCGCAGATGGCGGCGCACCAACGCCAGCCGTTCGTCGCGCATGCCGGGGCGGATGACCTTGCCGACGGGAATGGGCGGCAACAGCTTTTCCCGCGCGCCGCCGCGCAGCCGCGCCAGTTCCTTCTTCATCAGGCCATAGGCGACGTGTTTCGGCGCCAGCGATTCCAGCCAGGCAGCGGGGTCTTCGGCTTCGGCCAGTTTCTTCAGCGCCCTGGCGGGAGAAACCTTCGGCGGCCTCAGGTCGTGGTAGGAACTGAGCTGGTTCGGGTTCACCACGCCGCCCGACAGGTGGCGGGCGAAACGCAGGGCCATGGCCGTCAGCTCCACGTCCAGGCGGGCGAGATTTTCCACGCTTGTGGTGATGGCGGCGGCGTTGCCGGCGTTTTCCCAGGCGATGGGCACGCGGTAATGCTCATCCGTCAGCCCGTGTTCGTGCGCCTTCGACAGCAGCGCCAGGACCAGTTGCGCACGCGGCAGCACATCGGTGCCGGAAACCCACACGGGCGCGAATTTCCGCGCCTTGTAGAAATTCAGAATGGCGCGGCGGTTCATGGTGGAAACCTGCACGCGGGCGGCGCCGGAACGCAGGGTTTCCAGGATCGCGTTATTGATGGCCCATTCCGCGTCGCCCTTCAGCCGGGCGTCTTTCAGGGACACCAGCTGGGGCTGAGGGTATACGTAGATTTTTGGTTTTTCCACATATTCTATCACCGGCACATCGGGCGCCAGCAGTGCCGGACGGCCAAAGGGGCGGCGCGAATTGCCGAAAATGAAGCCATCCGACCAGGGGCCGGTGCGATGCTGGCGGGCGGAGGACGGGTTGCCGAGGCCACCGAAAATCCCCAGGAAATCTATGCGGCGCGGTTTGCCGGCGGGGTGCTTGGCGCGTTTGGCGCGGGCGCTCGTCCAGTTGCCGCGTTTGAAATTCTTCTGTGCCGCAGTGGCTGGCGCAATCGGCGAAAGATCCGGCATGGCGGAGATCGCCACCGCAAAGGACATACCCGCCAGAAAGAAGGCCCGCACCCGTTTCATTCCAAGCCTCGCGTCAAGAATTCGTGGCCCCCACGAGGGCCGCCCCCGATCAACGGCCTTTCACAATGCCTTGTAAAAGGCTCGCGCATTCTTGCCAAGGTCGCAGGCAATGGCAAACGATTCCTTAATGTGCCAATGCCTGGCCCCATTTGTGGCATGGAGCAACCCCGCCTTGCAAATGAATGCCGTTGCGGCCTTGCAATATAGCATGTGCCTGTTGTAAATGCCCATCACAAGAATGTTGGCCATCCGGGGTGTGCTTTCGTGCGCCCGCGGGTGCTTTTTGTTTCCGTGAGAATGCGCTGGAGGCTGGCGATGAAGAAGGACATTCACCCGGATTATCACTTCATCAAGGTGGTGATGACCGACGGCACGGAATATGTCACCCGTTCCACCTGGGGCGCGGAGGGCGACGTGCTGACGCTGGAAATCGACCCGAAGTCCCATTCGGCCTGGACGGGCGGGCCGCAGCAGGTGCTGGATCGGGGCCGCGTTTCCCGCTTCAAGGAGAAATACGGCTTTCTCATGGGCGGCGGGAAGTAATACCAGATTGCGTAAAGACTGACCGGTAAAACCGCCCCGCGCCCCCACCCAAGCCCTTGTTTTTCATAATTTGGGGGTTGGGTGGGGGCGCGGGGCGGTGGGTGGTTCTTTATGCATCTTGGTATAAGCCCGCTTGCAGACGCGGTTCATGGAGAAGGGGGCGCGGTTGCGCCCCTTCCCTTTTCACGCACCATCGTGCGCATGATCAGAGCTGTCCGGAGAGCATCATCCAGCCCAGCACCGCCGCCAGCACGAAACGGTAGATGACGAAGGGCAACAGCCCGGCGCGGGTGATGATCTTCATCAGGAAGGCGATGGCCGCCAGCGCCACGAAGAAGGTGAGCACGCCGGCCAGAATGGCGTCGGCGGAGATGGTCACGCCCTTTTCCACCGCCTCGCCCAGCACCAGCACGCCGGCGCCTGCGATGGCCGGAATGCCCAGCAGGAAGGAGAAGCGCGCCGCTTCCGTGCGCTTAAGGCCATAGAGGCGTCCGGCGGACATGGTGATGCCGGAGCGCGACACGCCGGGGATGATGGCCACCGCCTGCGCCACGCCGATGACGAGGGCTTCAACCACGCCCAGCTCTTCCGCGGTGCGCGCCTGCCGGCCCATCCTGTCGGCGAACAGCATCACCAGGCCGAAGAGCACGGCGTTGATGGCGATGAGCAGCGGAAGGCGCAAGGAGTCCTGCAGGCCGCTGAGCTTCATGAACAGGCCGAAGGCCACCGCCGGTATGGTGCCGACGATGATGAGCAGAGCCAGCCGCCCCGCCGGCGTCAGGCGCCCGCGCAGCAGCTCGAACACGCCTTGCAGCATGCCCAGGATGTCGCGCCAGAAATAGACCACCACCGCCAGGAACGAGCCCATGTGCACCATCACGTCGGTGATCAGCCCCTGATCGTGCCAGCCCATCACCTTCGGCAACAGGATGAGGTGGCCAGAGGAGGATATGGGCAGAAACTCGGTGATGCCCTGCACGAGCGCGAGCAATACGATCTGTTCCAGCGGCATGATGCTTTCTCCGAATGAATCAGGCTGGCCGCAGACTGCCACAAGCGCGTCGGCAAAGGGTAAACGTCATCCACACGGTTACCTTTTCCGTCGTTTCGCCTGCCGTGCGGTTTTCCCTCCCCCTGGTAGGGGGAGGGGCAGGGAGGGG
>JALVFB010000029.1 GCA_027030295.1 Hyphomicrobiales bacterium | reverse complement strand
GCGCACCGGATCGTGACCGGCGCGCCCGAGGCCCTCGACGTCGGACAAGGGCACGCCGTCGATCCATTCGGTGGTCAGCACCTCCTCGCCGGTGCGCTCCCAGTCCACGGCCGGAATGCGCACTTGTGCATCGTCCTTCAGGTTCTCCGCCATTTCCGACATGGCGGCGGCTTCCATGCGCAAGTCCATTTCCAGGCGAACGGAATGGGCGAGCGTGTCCACCACCTCCACCGGCTTCAGCCGTCTGGAAGGCGGGTGCAAGCGCTCGGCGGCGCGGGCGGCGAAATAGAAGCTTTCCAGATCGCGCCGAAAACGCTTCTTCACGCCGGGGCGCAACACCTTCACCGCCACCGTGCGGCCATCACTGGTGCGCGCCTTGTGCACCTGGGCGATGGAGGCGGCGGCCACCGGCGGGCCGATGTCGGTGAACAATTCGTTCAACGGCCGGCCCAGCGCCCTTTCGATGCGGGTCTCGGCCTGTTCCTGCGGAAAGGGCGGTAATCTGTCCTGCAGTTCCGAAAGTTGCGCGGCGCGTTCGAACCCGACGATATCGGGCCGCGTGGCCAGAAACTGCCCCAGCTTGATCCAGCTGGGCCCCAATTCCGCGAGCGCCGCGGAAATCGCGGACAGCGTATCGCTTTCGTCGGCCTTTCGCGGTTTCGGCCCGAGGCTGAGCAGGCGCACGCCAAGGCGGGCGGGCAAAGGCGCCTCACGCATCTGTTCGGGTGAGAACAGGCCGCCATGACGAGCCAGCACGCGGGTAGCGCGCAACAGACGAAAGGCATGTGCCGGTGCTCTGAACACGAGTGATGGCCTCGCAAGGGATTGTTGGCTGGGCCATCCCTGTGCCGGGCGGCGTTTTCTGTCAAGAGGCGAACGTCAAACTGTATGGGCCGACATTTGATACCAGGATGCATAAAGAACCACCCACCGCGCCACGCCCCCACTTGGGCCCCCAAATCATGAAAAACAAGGGCCCGAGGGACGCGGGGCGGTTTCACCGGTCAACCTTTGCGCAGCTTGGCATGATTTGTCCAAGAGAAGCGCCAATGGCGATATTTCGCCATTGGCGCTTCATTGCCATTCTTCGGCCGGACACTGGCTTGTCAAGGACGGCCCTGCGGGCCGCCGCGAAGCGGTTTCATCCTTGACAAGCCAGTGCCCGGCCGAAAACGCGCCGGTCATGCCTGGAAAGGCCGCGCCACGACCATGATGACGATGACGATCATCAGCAGGGTCGG
Source organism: Hyphomicrobiales bacterium (assembly GCA_027030295.1). Lineage (GTDB taxonomy): Bacteria > Pseudomonadota > Alphaproteobacteria > Rhizobiales > Aestuariivirgaceae > Thermopetrobacter. The sequence continues at coordinate 4,013 of JALVFB010000029.1, read as the reverse complement.
GATTTCGTTGATGATGCGGAAGTAGCGGGCCGGACGGGTTTCCTCGCCACGGGCAAAGCGCTTGAGGTGATATCCGAACAGGAAGTGGCAGGCGGTGAGCAGCGCCACCATCAGCAGTTTCACGTGCAGCCACGGATGATCGAGGCCGATGATGGCGATGAGCAGCAGCCCGGCGCTCCAGGCGGCGATCATCGCCGGTGTCATGATGGCGCGATACAGCCGCCGCTCCATGACGCGGAAGGTCGTGATCAGCGTCTCGTCGGTGGCATCGGCGTGATAGACGAACAGGCGTGGCAGATAGAACAGCCCGGCCATCCATGAGATGATGGCCATGACGTGAAAGGCCTTTATCCAGAAATACCATTCAGCCAGCATCGTCCTCGCTCCGGATAAGCCGCACCATTTCCTGCACATGTTCCACCGGCGTTTCCGGACGGAAGCCATGGCCGAGGTTGAAGATGTGGCGCTCCTTCGGCAGCGTGAGCAATCGACGCACGCCTTCGCGCAAAACATCGCCGCCGGCGATCACCGCCAGGGGATCGAGATTGCCCTGCACCACCACCTCGGGCGTCAGCACATCGCGCATGTAGCTTACCGGCATGCCGGCCTCGCAGCCCACGGCGGCCACGCCGGTTTCGCGGGCGAATTGCAGCTGCGCGGCGCCGATGCCGCGGGCGAAGCCGATGACCGGCACCTCCGCGCCCTTCTCCCGCAGGCGGCGGATGATTTCCCGAACGGGGCGAATGACGTATTTCTCGCGCAGGCCATCGCCCAGATCGCCGGCCCAGGTGTCGAAGATCTGCACCACCTCCGCCCCGGCCTTCACCTGTTCGGCGAGATAGGCGGCGGAGGCCTCGATCAGCCTGTCCATCAGCGCATCGAACCAGGGTTCGGCACGCATGGCGGCCAGACGCGCGCGCAGACGCTCGGGCGAAGAGCCGCCTTCGACCATGTAGGTGGCCACCGTCCACGGCGCTCCGCAAAAGCCGATGAGAGTCACGTGAGCGGGCAGCGCCGCGCGCAGATTGCGCACCGTCTCATAGACGGGGGTCAGGTCGGCGGCGGCTTCTTCTCTCCGCAGGCGGTTCACGTCCGCTTCCGTTCGTACCGGCGAAAGCACCGGGCCTTCTCCGGCCTGAAAGGACAGATCGACCCCCATGGCCTGTGGCAACAGCAGGATGTCGGCGAACAGAATGGCGGCGTCGAGATCGAAGCGGCGCAGGGGCTGCAAGGTTACCTCGGTGGCGAGATCAGGATTGTAGCACAGGTCGAGAAAGCTGCCCGCCTGTGCCCGGGTCCGGCGGTATTCGTCCAGGTAGCGTCCGGCCTGGCGCATGAACCATACGGGGCGTCGCCACGGAGAGCGGTGTTGAAGCACGGCGAGCAGTGCCTTGGTCTGTTCCATGACCCCCTCTCAAAAAGGAAAAGGATTCTTGTTGTCTGTTTTTGGCGTCGTGAATCGTGTGGAAGATGATGACTGTCCACAGGAAGGGCTTTTCCCACATCTTGCGGGCGATTCAAAGTGACACCTTGGCAAGCCGTGGTCAGGTGCGGAAGGACGGGGGATGGAACATGTGAGGTGCGTTATTGTCCACAGGATTTGCCATTGATGTGCCCCGCCGGTGCGTGATCCACATGTTTCACGTGAATCCTCTTTGGCGTGGAAAAGGGTGGTGCAAATTGTCTGGTTCGGTGGACCATGGGCGTGGGTTCTTGTCGAGGGTGTGAAAAGAGGTGCCGGTTTCCACAGCCGGTGAGGTGTTGCTGGACAGGTTCTGCCCGGCGCTCAGGACAGGCGCCAGATCAGCTCCAGGGCGCCGGGGATATCCTCCTTGCGATGCACGGGCATGGCGCAGGTCTGACCGCGGCAGGCAATCAGCGCCGGGCGGTCCTCGGCGCAGGCGGCGGCCTGCAGATGGGGCGGCAGGCTTTCGGGTGTCTTTCCGGGTGACAGATGCGCCACCGGCGGAATCAGGGTCAACTGGCGGATGAAGGCGTGCAACAATGTTTCACGTGAATCCTCCTGTCGGGCTTCGTCTTGCGCCAGAACCACTTTCACACCCGAATGTTTCAACCAGTGGGCTTTCAACAGGGTGGCGTGGGCGAGCGGCACTTCCGTCATGGCGCGGGAAAAACGCTGGAAGATACGTTCCGCCAACTCGGCAAGTGTGGCATCGCCGCCGACGTGGGCCAGATGGAGGAGATTTTCCGCCATCACTCCCTGATAGGATGGCGTGGCCTCGTCCTCGGCATGCACCTGGCGCAATGGAATATCAAGTACCGATTCGTGGGTGTAACAGAAGGCATCCATCGAGTCGGCGAGGTAATGATTTTGCATCAACCGCAACAAGTCCTGCGCCCGCTCGAGATAGCCGGTGTCGGCGGTGGCCTGATAGAGGTCGATGGCCGCGCGCATCATGTTGGCCACGCCATCGGCGGTGGCTGGTGTGGGAGAAACGTGGCCGTTCCAGCTCTGGCGCAGTTCGTCATTGACGTGCAGAGTGTTCATAACCTCGCGGAATCTCTCCCGCGCCATTTTGAGCCATTCCCGGCGGTCGAAGGCCAGGGCGGCGCGGGCCAGGGCGGAAACGGCGAGACCGTTCCAGGAAGCGAGCACCTTGTCATCGCGCGCCGGAGGAACGCGGCGGCTGCGCGCCGAGAACAGGCGTGCGCGTTCTTGCGCCAGGAACCGTTCGCTTTCCTCGTCCAGCAAGGTGAGCTGGCGGCGACGATTGAGAACGATTCTGCCTTCCCAGTTGCCGCGTGGGGTGACGTCATAGACGCGGGCGAACAGATCGAAGTTTTCCGGGCTGACGATGCGCCTGATCTCGTCATACGACCAGACGTAGAATTTTCCTTCCTCTCCCTCGCTGTCGGCATCGAGGCTGGCGGCATAGCCGGCGCCCTCGACGTGCAGCTCTCGTTCCAGAAAGTCGATAGTCTCGCCGATTCGGATGCGGAACAGATCCTCACCGGTTTGCAGCCAGGCGGTTGTGAGAACGGTAATGAGAAGGGCGTTGTCATAGAGCATCTTCTCGAAATGAGGCACCAGCCACAGTTCATCGGTGCTGTAGCGGGCGAAGCCGCCGCCCAGATGGTCATGGATACCGCCCTGACAAATATGGCGCAGGGTGTTGACGACTTGTTGGCGTGCTTCCGCGACACCGGCATGCAACAGCAGATCCAGCGCCGGGCACTGCGGGAATTTGGGCGCGCCACCGATGCCGCCCTTTTCCGGGTCGAAGTGGCGGATCAGGGCCTTGCACACCCTGCGGGGAAAATCCGCCGGCAGGGAAATGGCGACGGGCGTGGTTTCCTCACGCCGGGCCAGGGTCCTGGAGAGCTCGCGGGCGTTGGTCAGCAATCTTTCACGATCTTCGCGCCAGAGCCGGGCGATCTCTTCCAGCACCTGCCGGAAGCCGGGGCGTCCGTAACGTGGCTCGGGCGGAAAATAGGTGCCGCCCCAGATGGGGGTGCCCTCGGGGGTGAGAAACATGGTCAGGGGCCAGCCGCCCTGTTCGCCCATCAGGTGCAAGGCTTGCATGTAGAGGCGGTCGACATCCGGACGTTCTTCGCGATCCACCTTCACATTGACGAAGTGTTCGTTCATGAGCGCCGCGATGGCCGGGTTTTCGAAGCTCTCGTGCGCCATGACATGGCACCAGTGACAGGCGGCATAGCCGATGGAGAGCAGAATCGGTCTGTCCAGCCGCCGTGCCAGCTCGAAGGCTTCTTCGCCCCAGGGCAGCCAGTGCACGGGGTTGTCCTTGTGCTGCAACAGATAGGGGCTGGTGGATTCCGCCAGCCGGTTGCCGATGTCGACCATGGTCATGGTTTCAATTCCCGTGAAAGGGTGGAAGTCGATTTTCCGGCAAGCATGGCGCGCCGGATACTGGCTGAAAAGAGCGCTGGCCCATGTTTCCGGCTGGTGGATGAGACGTAAGCGCCAATGGCGAAATTTCGCCATTGGCGCTTCTCTTGGCTATATGACTTTCCATGACAAACACGGAGAA
>JALVFB010000028.1 GCA_027030295.1 Hyphomicrobiales bacterium | reverse complement strand
GCTCCTGCGCCATCGTGCGCAGCTTTTCCTCCAGCTCCGCCAGCAACGCGGCGATGGCGGCCGGATACGCGGGCTGAACGGCGGGCACGGTGCGCTTTTCCGCCGCCGCGCGCACGGCCTTGACCAGCGCCTGCACGCCCTTGCCCTTGCGCGCCACCATGGGCACCACCGGCACGCCCAGCCTCGCTTCCAGCTTGCTGGCGTCCACCGGACGGCTCTGCGCCTCGGCCACATCCATCATGTTCAGCGCCACCACCAGCGGCTGACGCGTCTCGATGAGCTGGGTCGTCAGATAGAGATTGCGCTCCAGGTTGGAGGCATCGACGATATTGACGATCACGTCGTGCGGCTCGCTGGCGATGGCGGCGCGCGCGATGCTCTCGTCCATGCCGCCCTCGCCGGCCGGGCTGAGGGAATAGACGCCGGGCAGGTCGATGAACAGGATTTCGCCCTGTTCGTCGCGATAGACGCCCTCGCGCCGCTCCACGGTCACGCCCGGCCAGTTGCCGGTGCGCTGCCGGGCGCCGGTGAGCAGGTTGAACAGCGTCGTCTTGCCGGCGTTGGGGTTGCCGGCGATGTAGGCGATGAGCCGCGCCGCGCCGTCACCCCGTTTGCCGTCCCCGGCCGCGGCGTTCTCGGCGGTATCGCAGCAGGCGCGCGCCATGGCTCGTCAGCTCCGTTGATGAAGGGGAGGGAGGGATCGCGGCATCGTCAGGCCGGCTCGCAGGGCGACACCAGCACCTGTTCCGCCGCTTCCGGGGCCAGCGCCAGCTTCAGGCCATCGGCCGCCACCACCACGCCGCACGGCCCATGGTGGGAAACCTCGATGCAGTTGCCCGGCCGCAGCCCCAGGTCGCGCAGGCGGCGCTGAAAGGCGGCATCCCCGCCCACGGAATGAATGCGCACCTGCTCCCCCGCCCGTTGCCGGTTCAGCGGGGCGCAGGGGTTGTGCGCACTTTCCTCGCGCTTGCGCGCCACCGGGTTGACCATGGCCGACGCCTCCTCACGGGGGTGCAAATCGTATACGCCCGAATGGTGATACCGCACCCTTGTTGCATTTGCAAACCATTCTCAATAGCAATTCGTATATAAACGGGCATGAATGTGAAGACAAGTCCTTGACCCCGGTCAAAATGCCGCAAACGCCGTCTTGTCCATGCCGTGCCGCATCCTGTAATTATCCCGGTAGCGACCATGGGCCGCTCCGGCCCGTCATCAGAAGGGAGACACGACGACATGAAGCGCATGTTCGCAGCCGCGCTGGCGGGCCTGGCCCTGTCGCTGATGGTCGGGGCGGCCGGCGCCGAAGTGAAGACCATCAACGGCGCGGGCGCGACCTTTCCCTATCCCGTCTATGCCAAGTGGGCGGAAGCCTATTACAAGGCCACCGGGGTGAAGCTGAACTATCAGTCCATCGGCTCCGGCGGCGGCATCAAGCAGATCAAGGCGAAAACGGTGGATTTCGGCGCCTCCGATGCGCCGCTGAAGCCGGAGGAGCTGGAAAAATACGGGCTGTTCCAGTGGCCGCAGATCATGGGCGGCGTGGTGCCGGTGGTGAACATTCCCGGCGTCAAGCCTGGCCAGCTGAAGCTCTCGCGCGAGGTGCTGGCGGGCATTTACCTGGGCGTCATCCGCGTCTGGAACGATCCGAAGATCGCCGCGCTGAACCCGGATCTGAAGCTGCCGTCGCGCCGCATCACCGTGGTGCGCCGCTCCGACGGCTCCGGCACCACCTTCATCTTCACCAACTACCTGGCGAAGATCAGCCCCGTGTGGGCGAAGAAGGTGGGCTTCGGCAAGGCCGTGGCCTGGCCCACCGGCATCGGCGGCAAGGGCAACGAAGGCGTGGCCTCCTACGTGAAGCGCGTGCCCGGCGGCATCGGCTACGTGGAATATGCCTACGCGCTTCAGAACCACCTGACCACCGTGCTGCTGGAAAACCACGACGGCAAATACGTCGCCCCCACGGCGGAGAGCTTTCAGGCCGCCGCCGCCAGCGCCGACTGGGCCAACGCCAGGGGTTATTACCTGATCCTCACCGATCAGCCGGGCGAGAAGAGCTGGCCCATCACCGGCGCTTCCTTCATTCTGGTGCACAAGGTGGCGGAGAAGCCCGAGCGCACGAAGGCGGTGCTGAAATTCTTCGACTGGGCCTACCACAACGGCGGCGACATGGCGCTGAAGCTGGACTACGTGCCCATGCCGCGGAATGTCGTGGACATGGTGGAAAAGAGCTGGGCCACCGGGATCAGGGACGCCTCCGGCAACCCCGTGTGGCAGGCGAAATGACCGCCTGAGCACCTTTCCGTCATTCCGGCGAAAGCCGGAATCTCGTTCGGGGAACGCATGAGCTTGCGGCACGAGATCCTGGCTTGCGCCAGGATGACGAGCGATACACTCGCGCCCGAGCTTGCGGCCCGAAACCGCGGCTTCCGCCGGGGTGACGGTGTTGTCAATGCCATGCCATGGCGGATTTGCATCCGAAAACGCCATCATCGCTCTTGCGTCATGGCCGCGTTTTTTGCCACATGGAGCCGAAGGAAGCGGGAAAGTGAGGACGCGGGACGGCTTTCATGAGCGCGCCAGAGGCAACAGGGGAAAGGCCAAAACACAATCCGCTGACGGAAACCCTGTTCAAGGGGTTGTCCCTGTCCGCGGCGTTGCTGGTGCTGGCGACCCTCGGCGCCATCATCGCCATGCTGGTGGTGGGGGCCTGGCCGGCGCTTCAGAAATTCGGCTTCTTCCGCTTTCTCGTCACCGCCGAATGGAACCCGGTCACCGAAACCTTCGGCGCGCTCACGCCCATCTACGGCACCCTGGTCACTTCCGCCATCGCCATCATCATCGGCCTTCCCGTCAGCTTCGGCATCGCCCTGTTCATCACCGAGCTGTGCCCGGTGTGGCTGAAGCGCCCCGTCAGCACCGCCATCGAGCTGCTGGCGGCCATTCCCAGCATCATCTACGGCATGTGGGGCCTGTTCATCTTCGCTCCGTTCTTTTCCGAAACCATCCAGCCCTGGCTCACCGACACCCTGGGCCAGGTGCCCGTCATCGGCGCGTTGTTCGACGGCCCGCCCATCGGGGTCAGCGTGTTCACCGCCGGCATCATCCTGGCCATCATGATCATCCCCTTCATCAGCTCGGTGATGCGCGACGTGTTCGAGACGGTGCCGCGCGAGCTGCGCGAATCGGCCTACGGGCTGGGCTGCACCACCTGGGAGGTCATGTGGAAGGTGGTTCTGCCGCTCACCCGCGCCGGCGTGGTGGGCGCCGTCATGCTGGGGCTGGGCCGGGCGCTGGGCGAGACCATGGCCGTGACCTTCGTCATCGGCAACTCGCACGATTTCAACATCGGCCTGTTCTGGCCGGGTAATTCCATCGCCTCCACCATCGCCAACGAGTTCACCGAGGCCGACGGCGAGATCTACACCGCCTCGCTCATCGCCCTGGGGCTGGTGCTGTTCATGATCACCTTCATCGTGCTCTCATTGGCCCGCCTGATGCTGGCGCGCATGGCGAAAACCTATGGCGGCAAGTCGTGAGGGAGGCGGGACCATGAACCTCTATGCACGACGCAAGTTCATCAACGCCTTCAACCTCACCGCCTCGGTGCTGACCACCTTGTTCGGCCTGTTCTTCCTGGCCTGGATTCTGTGGGTGCTGTTCGCCAGGGGGTTCGCAGGCCTGGACCTCTCGCTGTTCACGCAGGACATGCCGGGGCCGGGATCGGAAGGCGGCGGACTGCGCAACGCCATCGTCGGCTCGCTGCTCATCACGCTGGCCGGCATCCTGCTTGGCGCGCCGGTGGGCATCCTGTCGGGCATCTACCTTTCGGAATACGGCCGCGGCACCTGGCTGGCGGCCACCGTGCGCTTCGTCTCCGACATCCTGCTTTCCGCGCCGTCCATCGTCATCGGCGTGTTCGTCTATGCCATCATGGTGGCGCCGCTGGGCGGCTTTTCCGGCTGGGCCGGGGCGGTGGCGCTGGCCATCATCGCCCTGCCGGTGATATTGCGCACCACCGAGGACATGATGCTGCTGGTGCCGGACACCATGCGCGAGGCCGCCGCCGCCCTGGGCGCGCCGCGCTGGAAGGTCATCCTGAGCGTTGTCTTGCGCGCCGCCCGCAGCGGCGTGCTCACCGGCGTGCTGCTGGCGGTGGCCCGCATCGCCGGCGAAACGGCGCCGCTGCTGTTCACGGCGCTGAACAACCAGTTCTTCTCGCTGGACATGAGCAAGCCCATGGCCAACCTGCCGGTGACCATCTTCAATTTCGCCATGGGGCCATATGACAACTGGCACGACCTCGCCTGGGCCGGCTCCCTGCTCATCACCCTGGTGGTGCTGGGGCTGAACGTCATCACCCGCGCCTTCCTGCGCGGCAAGAAGCAGTAGGATGTGCGATCCATGAACGACAACGGCGACATCAGGGAAGAACAGGTGGCGGACGCGGCCGGTGGCGTCGAAGGCGTCCCGCCCGCGGCGGCGGAGACGGGGCCGGCGCCGAAGCTCGACATTCGCAACCTCGATTTCTACTACGGCAACCACCAGGCGCTGAAGGACATCAACCTGAAAATCCCCGAGAAGCAGGTGATGGCCTTCATCGGCCCCTCGGGCTGCGGCAAGTCCACGCTGCTGCGCACTTTCAACCGCATCTATTCGCTCTATCCGAACCAGCGCGCCGAAGGCGAGATCTGGCTGGACGGCCAGAACATCCTGAGCAAGGACGTGGACGTGAACCTGCTGCGGGCGAAGGTGGGCATGGTGTTTCAGAAGCCCGCGCCCTTTCCCATGAGCGTCTTCGACAACATCGCTTTCGGCATCCGCCTTTACGAACGCCTGCCGAAGGCCGATATGGAAGAGCGGGTGGAACGGGCGCTGAAGCGCGCCGCCCTTTGGGACGAGGTGAAGGACAAGCTGCACAAGAGCGGCGCGGCGCTTTCCGGCGGGCAGCAGCAGCGCCTGTGCATCGCGCGGGCCATCGCCGTGAAGCCGGAGGTGATATTGCTGGACGAGCCGACCTCGGCGCTGGACCCCATCTCCACCGCCCGCATCGAGGAGCTGGTGATGGAGCTGAGCGAGGACTACACCATCGTCATCGTCACCCACAACATGCAGCAGGCGGCGCGCATCTCCGACCGCACCGCCTTCATGTATCTCGGCGAGATCATCGAGGAAGGCGAGACGGACCAGATCTTCACCGCGCCGCGCGAGGAGAAGACGCAGGCCTACATCACGGGGCGCTTCGGCTGACGCGGCCCACGTCTTATGATGGAA
>JALVFB010000027.1 GCA_027030295.1 Hyphomicrobiales bacterium | reverse complement strand
GAAGAAGCGCGAATAGAGCAGATGCAGGATGGCGTGTTCGATGCCGCCGATATACTGATCGACCGGCATCCAGTATTTCGCCTTGTCGAGATCCACCGGTTCCTCCGCCTGCGGCGAGCAGAAGCGGGCGTAATACCAGGAACTGTCGATGAAGGTGTCGAAGGTGTCCGTCTCGCGCGTCGCGTCCGCGCCGCACTGCGGGCATTTCACGTGCTTCCAGGTGGGATGGCGCTCCAGCGGATTGCCCGCCGCGTCGAAGGTGACGTCTTCGGGCAGGGTCACGGGCAGGTCCTGCTTCGGCACCTTCACCACGCCGCATTCGGGACAGTGGATGACGGGAATGGGGCAGCCCCAGTAACGCTGGCGCGAGACGCCCCAGTCGCGAAGCCTATAGTTCACCTGCCGCTCGCCGATGCCCAGTTCCTCCAGCTTGGCTATGGCGGCTTCCTTGGCCTGTTTCGGCGTCAGGCCGTTCATCCACTCGGAGTTGATCATCACCAGATCGTCGCGCTCCGAATCGGTCAGCGCCTCGTCGCCGATCTCGCACTTATCCGGCGACGTGTCCTTCGGGCACACCACGGGAATGACCGGCAGGCCATACTTGCGCGCGAAGTCGAGGTCGCGCTGATCATGCGCCGGACAGCCGAAAATGGCGCCCTCGCCATAGGTCATGAGCACGAAATTGGCGGCATAGACCGGCAGTTTCACGTCGGGCTTGAATGGATGGACGGCGTATAGCGGCAGGCGGATGCCTTTCTTCTCCGCTTTCTCGATGGCCTCTTCCGAGGTGCCGAGCGCCGCGCACTCGCGCACGAAGGCGGCGATCTCCGGATTGTCTTCGGCGAACTTCTTGGTGATCGGGTGATCCGGCGAAACGGCGACGAAGGAAGCGCCGAACAGCGTGTCGGGGCGGGTGGTGAACACGGGCAGCGGTTCGGGCCATTCCCTGTCCTGTTCGTCCACCAGCCGGAAGGTGAAGCGCGCGCCCTCGGAGCGGCCGATCCAGTTGCGCTGCATCACCTTCACCTTCTCCGGCCAGTTCTCGAGTTCGTCGAGGCCCTTCAGGAGATCTTCGGCGTAATGGGTGATTTTCAGGAACCACTGGTCAAGCTCGCGCTTTTCCACCAGGGCGCCGGAACGCCAGCCGCGGCCGTCGATGACCTGCTCGTTGGCCAGCACCGTCTGATCCACCGGGTCCCAGTTGACCAGCGATTTCTTGCGTTCCACCAGGCGTGCGTCCATGAAGTCGAGGAACATCGCCTGTTCGTGGCGGTAGTATTCCGGGTCGCAGGTGGCGAACTCGCGCGACCAGTCCAGCGAGAAGCCCAGGCGCCGGAGCTGGCCCTTCATGTGGGCGATGTTCTCGTAGGTCCACTTCTTCGGATGCACGCCCTTGTCCATGGCGGCGTTTTCCGCCGGCATGCCGAAGGCGTCCCAGCCCATGGGGTGCAGCACGTTGAACCCTTGCGCGCGCTTGTAGCGGGCCAGCACGTCGCCGAGGGTGTAGTTGCGCACGTGCCCCATGTGGATGCGCCCCGAAGGATAGGGAAACATCTCCAGCACGTAGAACTTCGGCCTGTCCGCGCCTTCATCGGCCTTCGCGATGCCGGCCTCCTCCCAGGCCCGCTGCCATTTCGGCTCCACTTCCGCCGGAGAATAGCGTTTGCTGCTCATGGCTGCCTTGCCACCCCTGTTGTGCCTCGTGAACTCCGCTGGCGCCTGAGTATCAGCCAGCGGTGCCCGGTGCAAGCGCCGGGCGATGCTTCCAGGTTGGCAGAGAAGGAAAGGGAAGCGTTCCGGAGCTTCCACTCCATGCGGGCTGGTTGCGAATGTCAGCGGAAGGACAGGGGCTGCAGGACGCCGACGACTTGCGCGCCGCCACGCAACGCCGCCGCGCGCACCTGCGGCAGCATGCGCATGCTGGTGAGCAGATCGCCCTTGGCCTTGCGGTTCACCCGTTGCCGGCCATGCCGCGGGGCATGGTCATCGGCCTGCGCCGTCAGCCCCGGCCAATAGGCGGATGCAGCGGCCACCTTGCCGAGATAGGGCGCGCCATTGCGCGCCTTCAGGGTGTCCGGCGCCACGCCCAGCTGGCCGAGATCGCTCTTTCCGCCGCCGGCAACCCGTTGCAGATCGTCGACCACCGGCAGATGCCGGGCCGTGCCATTCAGCAGCGCCACCGCCAGATCGCCCTTGGCCTTGCGGTTCACGCGCGGATAACGGTTGGCGGGCGCCGCATTCTGCCGTGGCAGGCTGGCGATGACCATGCCGATGGGGTCACGCGAAGGGCCGCGGTCGAAATTGGTGACGGTGGCCGGTGCGGAAGCGGGGGTGACCTCCATGCGGCTGGCCGCCAGCACCAACACCTCATAGGGCCGCGGTCGCGGCCTGGGCGCGGCCGTGGCGGCATTGCCACTCGCCGCCGTCAGCTTCGGCACACCCGGCAAGGCGACCGGCTTCTTCGGCAGACGCCGCGCCACGCGCAGGCCGCGGCGAGCCTTGCGGCTGGCCACCATGATGTAGTCGTTGCCGCGCTTCCAGCCGCGGCCGATATAACGCTTGTATTTGCGGATGATGCTGGCCAGCTTGTATTGCGGCAGGCGCGGCCAGTGACGCACCTTGCCGGTGTCGGCGTGGACGAAGCCGTTGGGACCGTCGCCATAATAACCCACGCCGCCGATGCCATAGGCCAGCGCCAGGTTGCGCACCTTCCACTGCGGCACATCGGGAAACTTGAAGTCGATGGCCTGGCCGGTGATATGCCGCGAGCGCCGCGCCACATGCCGGCCGATGCGGCGCAGCATGGCGTTGGTGGCGGCGGAGCGATGGCCGCAGATGATGTATACCGGCTTTTTCGAGCCGAGATCCGCGTGCAGTTTCCAGATCAGGTCGATGGTGCGCGGGTCCATGCGCACGGCCCTGTTCTTGCGCCAGTCGCGCAGAAACCAGTTGAGCTTGCGCAGGGCGGAAGGAATGTAATGACCATCCTTCCAGTAGGTGATGGTGATGCGTTCCTTGGTATGGATGTGATACATGGAAATGGTGCGTTCTTCGGCGTTTGCGCCCGCCGCCGAAGCGCCCAATACCGCAACCCCCAGAACCGCTGCCAGCATCCGCGCCCGCGCCTTTGGCGCAGGCGAGCTTACACTGCCGGTCTTTCCCTCATCCACACACACCATATGCGGTCATCCCTTCCCGGCCACATGCACCGGCCACAGAATGGCTCTTGTCATTTTCCGCCCGTCCGCCTGTCGGCAACCGGGCATTCAGGCGACTGCACGCAGTTGATGCCCCTCGGAGCTCCCTTGAGAGGATGCATCACACACAAATGCGGCCACCTTTTGGCAATGTCGCTTTGTTCACCCCCATGACACCACATGATGGTTAATGCGAGGCTAACCATCCGTGGACGCTGAAAACTCCCCTGTTTTTTCCTGTCGGCATTGCGTCAGAAACACTTTCGAAAGTCAAGCGGTCGGATTGCCGCAACAGGTTCTTGCTGTTCCGTTTTCCGGCCAGCCGCCGGTGCCGGCGACTCACGCCGCCTTGCCGGCGGAGCGGTTGCGGCTGGCCTCGTTCAGCACCGCGCGGATGTCTTCCGTGGCCTGGGCCTCGGTCACCTTGCGCACCGCCGCCACCTCGCGCGCCAGCCGGTCCAGCGCCGCCTCGAAGAGCTGACGTTCGGAATAGGACTGCTCGGGCTGGTCATCCGGCCGGAACAGGTCGCGCACCACCTCGGCCACGGAAATGATGTCGCCGGAATTGATCTTGGCCTCGTATTCCTGCGCCCGGCGCGACCACATGGTGCGGCGAACGCGCGGCTTGCCGCGCAGCACCTTCATCGCCTCCTCCACGATGTCCTTGCCGGAGAGCTTGCGCATGCCGATCTGTTCGCACTTGTTGGTGGGCACGCGCAGCCGCATCTTTTCCTTCTCGAAGTCGATGACATACAGTTCCAGCGCGATGCCGGCGATTTCCTCCTGCTCGACGGCGACGATCTTGCCCACGCCATGCGCCGGATAGACGATGAACTCGCCCGGCTTGAACCCCAGTTTCTTCTTGCCGCTCTTTTTCGCCATGTCCGTTCAACGCCCCTGTTTGCGTGCTCGCCGGTCCTGGCCGGCGAAACCCCCTGTCTTTCGTGGATGCGAAACCGACCTGGTTCAGTCCGCGGAAATCGTGGCGGGAAAGGCCATGTCCTTCTCGCATGTGAAAACCCGGGCGACAGCGTCCCGGGTTGCGCATTTTCCGCGCGCTCAATTCACCAGCCCTTATACCATGTTTTAACAACCCATTAAAGGTTCTCGCCCCGCCGGGAGGGCCTTGCGGCGGCAATTTCTTGCCAAAGGGTTAACGCGGCGCTGTTCCACCCGGGAAAATTTGCGGCAAATGGTCAGGTGGTGCAAAAGTTTTCCGGTTGGACTGCAAGGCCCGTCTCATACCAAGATGCATAAAGAACCACTCACCGCCCCGCGCCCCCCACCCAACCCCCAAATTTTGGGAATCCAGGGGTTGGGCGGGGGCGCGGGGCGGTGTCACCGGTCAACCTTTGCGCAGATTGGTATCACGCATCCTGCTCCACCCGCCACTGCAGGCGGATGCAACGCTGTCGCAGCGTCCGCCAGGCGGGAAACCGTCGCAACGTCTCGCGGCAGAGTTTCAACGCGCCGGGGAAATTCCGCCGATCTTCCAGCAGGCGCATCTTCACCATGGCCGCCGGAAAATACGCCGGCTGGCGCTTCAGCACGGCGTCAAGCTCGGCCAGCGCCGCCTTGTCGTTTCCCCGCTGCCACAGCAGCAGCGCGCGGCGGAAGCGTCCGGTCACGTAACCGGGCCAGCGTCTCGCCACCAGATCCAACAGCCGCCGGGCGGTTTCCACCAGCCCGTCGCCCTGCGCCCGCGCCGCTTCCGCCAGCAACAGCCGGGCGCTGGCCGTGCCCTGTTTCAGCCAGGCGCGGCGCAGCCGCGCGCGCAGCTTTTCCGCCTTCAGCGGATCGGTTTCCCGCTTCAGCTCGGCCAGCAGGGCCGCCACGTCGTCTGCGGGCGTGGCGGACGGTTGTGCCGCCGTCGTCGCGGAAACCGGAAACAGCATCAGCGCCAGGATGATGAGCATGATCCGCATGGCGCGAGCATAGCAGACAATGGGGGCACGAAAAAAGCGCCGGAAAACCGGCGCCCGGGAAAGGATCAAACGAATGGAGCGGGCGATGAGATTCGAACTCACGACCCCAACCTTGGCAAGGTTGTGCTCTACCCCTGAGCTACGCCCGCCCAAATTTTCACCGGCCCGGAACCGCCGCCCCCTCGCGGGAAACC
>JALVFB010000026.1 GCA_027030295.1 Hyphomicrobiales bacterium | reverse complement strand
GTTGGCGGCAACAGCAGCATGTCCGCCGCCCGGATCCTGTCTTGCGGGTGCGGCGGAATGCGGGCGGGGTGTTCAGCCGCCGGTTTCCGTTCCCGAATGGGTGGAGTTTTCTCGCGCCTTGCCTTGCGTGCCGGCGCCGCCGAAGGAGCGGGAGGCCGGCTTGCGCCCTGTTTTTCCACAGGCGGCGTAGCCTCCCGTGACCTTGCCGTGGCCGTCATGGTCTTTCGCCGTCGTGTTCCGCCCGTGATGCCCGGCCGAACCTTGCGCCGTGCCCGCATTCTGCGCCGCGCCAGACGCCTGCGCCGAAAGCGCCGCCTTTTCGCCTTGCGCGCCTTTGCGGCCCGGCGATGCCGTGTGCCGGCGCGCTTGCCATGCCTGACCGCAGCCCGGCGCCGCTTTCCGGTCTTTCGCCGCACGCGCCGGGCTTCCTTGCGCTGCGCGCGCCGATGTTTTTTCACCCGTGCCTTGTGTCTGCTCGCAACGACCGGTGCATGCCGATAGCCGGGGCGGTGTTTCGCCCGGCCATCCGGCGCCTGCGCCAGAAAGACGGTAATGGCAACCATGGCGGCCAGCAGCCGCGACAAAACACGACGAACGAACATGACCCCCTCCCACTCGGATCAGCATAGGGACGCCACAGCGGGATTGTCAAAGCGGCATGCCATCCCGTTGCCACTCCGAGGCCGCTGGCGACATGACAGCGCCGGGCGGTTTCTGGTATGCACAGACGTCACGCAGCCGGCCGCCGGCCGGCCTGATGCCGAATGGGCAGGCAGGGGAAGTGCAATGACGGCGTCGCGACAGGGACGCATCGCGCGGGCGGGCGGCCGCCAGGTGGAGCGGATGCAGGAACCGGTGGTCGATCCATACCGGATCATGTTCGTCATCGGCATGCTTTTGCTGGTGCTCACCCTGTTCATGATTCCGCCGATGCTGGCCGATCTGGTGAGAAACAACACCGACTGGCAGGTGTTCGCCGGCTCCGCCGTCATCACCGGCTTCATCGGTCTGATGCTGGTGCTCGTCTCGCGCGATGCCTGGTCGGAACGGGTGCGGCTGAAGGAAGGTTTCGTGCTCACCGTGGCGAGCTGGCTGTCGGTGTCGCTGTTCGCCGCCATCCCCTACATGTTCACCGAGCAGCCGCTGTCGTTCGTGGACGCCTGGTTCGAGGCCGTCTCGGGACTGACCACCACCGGCTCCACGGTCTTCACGGGGCTGGACAACCTGCCCGAAGGACTGCTGCTCTGGCGCTCGCTCACCCAGTGGATCGGCGGCCTGGGCATCGTGGTGATGGCGCTCATCATGCTGCCCTTCCTGAAGGTGGGCGGCATGCAGCTTTTCCAGACCGAAAGCTCGGACCGGTCCGACAAGATCGTGCCCCACGCCCGGCAGTTCATCGGCTATCTGGCGCTGGCCTATCTGGCGCTCACCACCGCCTGCGCGCTGGCCTACAAGCTGGCCGGCATGCGCACCTTCGATGCGGTGAATCACGCCTTCACCACGCTGGCCACCGGCGGCTTTTCCACCCACGACGCCTCCTTCGGCTATTTCACCAATCCGGCGTTGCACTGGATCGCCATCGTGTTCATGGCCTCCGCCTCGTTGCCGCTGGTGCTCTATGTGCGCATCGCCCGCGAGCGCCGCCTCGCCTGGTTGCGCAACGCCCAGGTGCTGGGCTTTCTCAACATCGTGCTCTTGGCCACGTTCGTTCTCACCCTCTGGCGCGTCGCCGCGCACGGCACCCCGCCCATGCAGGCCCTGCGCGAGGTGCTGTTCAGCGTCATCAGCACCATTTCCACCACCGGCTACGCCACGGTGGACTACACCACCTGGGGCTTCTTTTCGGTGGCGGCCTTTTTCCTGCTGATGTTCGTGGGCGGCTGCACCGGCTCCACCGCCGGCGGCATGAAGATCTTCCGCATTCAGGTGATGCTCATGTCCATCGGCGCCTATGTGAAGCGCCTGATGACGCCGCACAGGGTGGTGAGCATGGTCTATGAGAACCGCACCGTGACCCAGGATATCGCCATGGCGGTGTTCGCCTATGTCTCGGTGCTGTTCATGACCGTCGGCGTTCTCACCACGCTGGTGGCGCTCACGGGGGTGGATTTCGTCACCGCCATTTCCGCGGTGGTAACCTCCGTGGCCAACGTCGGCCCCGGCCTGGGAGAGATGATCGGCCCGTCCGGCACCTTCACCAACATGCCCGACGCCGCCAAGGTGCTGCTGTCCGTCGCCATGCTGCTGGGGCGGCTGGAGTTCTTCACCGTGCTGGTGGTGTTGCAGCCCTCCTTCTGGCGGTGACGGAAACGCTATTTTCCGGCCGCCTCGGGTTTCAGCGTGCTCAAGTATAGCGCCACGCCCTCCATGGCCAGGCGCGAGAGATTTTTCGCGATGGAACGCATCACCGCATTGTCGGTCTGGCGCTTGCCGCTCTTGAAGGCCAGCAGCTGGTTCACGATGTATTTGCGATGCTGGCCGGCCAGCCGCGGCAGGGTCCTGCTGCCGCGCGCGTCCTTGCCGTGGCAGGTCATGCAAGGCGGAATGTTTTCGAACGAATCGCCGTAGCGAAACACATAGCGCCCCACTTCCCACAACTGCCGCTCCCATTCGTCCTTCGCCAGCTTGTGGCTCAATGGCGGCTGGGCGGAAAAATACGCGGCCAGCGCCTCTATCTCCGCATCCTTCAGGTCGCCCGCCTGTTCGTTCATGATGTCGCTCTTGCGCGCGCCGGAGCGGAACAGGCGCAGCTGTCTGGCCAGATATTCCCGGTTTTGCGCCGCCAGCCGCGGATAGATGGGGTTGGAGGCCTCGCCCTTCTCGCCGTGGCAGAAGACGCATGCCTCGTCGATGATCTCGTGCACGCGCTCCAGCTGCGCCTTGCTCGGCGCCGGCGCCCGTTCGGCCGCTGTTGCCACTGCCGGCGCGATGAGCGCCAGCAACATCGCCACCCGGCATATCCTTCCGCGCATGGAACCTCCGTTCTCCTTGTCCGGCCGCGCCGGAATGCCAATTTCATTGTCGGAAATCATGTGTCGCGCGGCCGTGCAAGGGCAAGAGAAAAATCATCGACGCGGCATTTTACGGCTTGACTCATTTATTGGAATTATTCTAAATCAAGATCGAAGGGTGGCGCATGAATGCGCCACGAGAAAATGGGGCGGGCGAGAAGCCCGCAACATGCACCGGAGCATTCCGGAAACAACGGCAGTCGATCATTCAAGGAGGAGAAAAATGGCTGAACTGAAGGGTTCGAAGACGGAGGAGAACCTGAAGGCCGCATTCGCCGGCGAGAGCCAGGCCAACCGGCGCTATCTCTACTTCGCCCAGCAGGCGGACGTGGAAGGCTACAACGACGTGGCCGCCCTGTTCCGCTCCACGGCGGAGGGCGAAACGGGCCATGCCTTTGGCCATCTCGAGTATCTGGAGCAGGTGGGCGACCCGGCCACGGGGCTGCCCATCGGCAACACCCGGGACAACCTGAAGGCCGCCGTGGCGGGCGAAACCTACGAATACACCGACATGTATCCGGGCATGGCCAAGACCGCCCGCGAGGAGGGTTTCGACGAGATCGCCGACTGGTTCGAGACGCTGGCCAAGGCCGAGCGTTCGCACGCCAACCGCTACCAGAAGGCGCTGGACGAGCTGGAGGCGTGATCGCGCCATTCGCCTGAAACTCCCCTTCCGGGGGGGGGTGCGCCGCACCCTCAGGCATGGCCGGCCCCGTCATGCGGCCCGCACGCCCCGGCGCCTCATGCACGCGGGCCGGCCTTTCCTTCCGCGCATTTATTGAATGATACCAATTTGCAAAGCGGCATGCACAGCACCCACGGAGCAGCATCATGAGCGAGAAGAAGACCACCGAAGGCGTTCGCGAGGGCAATCTGGAGGCGCCGGAGCGGCATCCGGTGCGCTGGCGGGATCCCGCCTTTTATGACGAAGAGGCGCTCCTGAAGGAGATGGAGCGCGTCTTCGACCTCTGCCACGGCTGCCGGCGCTGCGTGAACCTGTGCAACGCCTTTCCCACCCTGTTCGACCTGGTGGACGAATCGCCGACCATGGAAATCGACGGCGTGGACAAGAAGGATTACTGGAAGGTCGTGGACGAGTGCTACCTGTGCGACCTGTGCTTCATGACCAAGTGCCCCTACACGCCGCCGCATCCGTGGAACATCGACTTCCCGCACCTGATGTTGCAGGGCAAGGCGTTCCAATATCGCAAGAAGGGCGCGAAGCTGCGCGACAGGCTGCTCACCAGCACCGACCTCATGGGCAGGTTTTTCGCCAGACCGCTCATCGCCCAGGCGGTGAACGCCGCGAACCGCATCAATCCGCTGCGCAAGACGCTGGAAGGCTCGTTCGCCATCAACCACGAGGCGTGGATTCCGCCTTTCGCCCCGAAGACGGCGGAAAAGCGCCTGAAGGATTACCGCAATCGTGACGGCAACGCCGAACCCGCCGGCCGCACGACGGGCAAGGTGGCGGTGTTCCTCACCTGCTATGCCAACCACAACGAGCCGAAGGTGGCCGAAGATCTGGTGAAGGTGCTGGAGCACAACGGCCTTGTCGTGCGCGTGGCCGAATACAGAAGCTGCTGCGGCATGCCCAAGCTGGAGCTGGGCGACATGGAGGCCGTGGCGCGCATGAAGGAAACCAACATCCCCTATCTTGCGCAACTGGTGGACGAGGGCTTCGATTTCGTGGCCCCGGTGCCCTCCTGCGCGCTCATGTTCCGCTCCGAACTGCCGCTGCTGTTCCCCGATGACCCGCAGGTGCGGAAGGTGGCGAAGGCCTTCTTCGACCCGTTCGAATATCTTTATGAGCGCCACCGCGAAGGCAAGATGAACACCAATTTCCGCACAGGTCTGGGCAAGGTGGTCTATCACGCCGCCTGCCATCAGCGGGTGCAGAACATCGGCCGCAAGACCATGGAGGTCTTGAAGCTCATTCCGGACACCGAGGTGAAGATCGTCGAGCGCTGCTCCGGGCACGACGGCACCTATGCGGTGAAGGCCGAGCACCATGACGCGGCGGTGAAGATCGGCCGCCCGGTGGCGCGGCAGGTGCAGAGCCAGAAGGCGGATCATTACGGCTCCGACTGCCCCATGGCGGGCCACCACATCGAGCACATCTATGAGGAACACCTGAAGGCCGGAGAGAAGGCGGTGGAACACCCCATCAGCCTGCTGCGCAAGGCCTACGGCATCTGAGGACACGGCATTGAAGAGGAAAACGCCACACGACACAAATATTTTACTCGTCACCCCGGCGAAAGCCGGGGTCTCGAGCCACAGACTCATGTGTTCATGGCCTGAGATGCCGGCTTTCGCCGGCATGACGAGATGAATGTCGTTAAGTGTGGAAAAGGAGGCACGATCATGGCCAACGAAGGATATCACGAACCGGTTGAGGAGCTTTCGGCCGAGGCGCGCGACCTGCACCGCGCCATCACCTCCCTGATGGAGGAGCTGGAGGCGGTGGACT
>JALVFB010000025.1 GCA_027030295.1 Hyphomicrobiales bacterium | reverse complement strand
GCCCCCGTTTACCCGCTGGCAACCATGTCCGTGCGCTAATGGCGGCGCGAACCGAACCGGAGAAACCCCGCCATGATGCGCATGCCGCCGATGAGGCCCGTGGTGTTCGTCCTGCTGCTGGCGGGATACGGTCTGCTGGGCTGGCATGCCCTGTATGGCAAGCGTTCGCTCGCCTATCAGCAGCAGGTGCGCCACGAGCTGGAGCGGGCGAAGGCCGAATACGCCGCCGTGCAAAAACGCCGCGCCGAATGGGAACGCAAGGTGGCCCGCCTGCGCGACGACACTCTCGACCTCGACACCCTCGACGAAGAGGCCCGCAAGCAACTGGGCTTCATCGCACCGGACGAGATCATGGCCCTGCCAGCGCCTCGATGATCACCACCGCCAGCGCATAGCGCCGTTCGTCCGACAACGTCACGTGCGGCCGCGCCACGCGCCCTTCGGGCGCCAGCGCCTCCAGCCGCGCCGCCGCGCCGCCGTGCAACGCCAGTCGCGGCGCCCCCATGGCGTCGTTCACCACCTCGATGTCATGCCATTGCACACCCTGGCGAAAGCCGCAGCCCAGCGCCTTGGCCGCCGCCTCCTTCGCCGCGAAGCGCTTGGCCAGCGTCGCCACCCGCGCCCCCGCCCCGCGGTCCTCCGCCAGCGCCCGCTCGCGCGGCGAGAACACGCGCGCGAGAAACCGCTCGCCATGCCGTTCCAGCAATTGCCCGATGCGGGCGATCTCCACGATGTCGCTGCCCAGCCCGATGATCATGCCGTGTCCGTCCCGCGCGCCGAGCGCGCCATGTCCGCCGCCAGCTTCAATGCCGCGATCAGGCTGTCCGGCCGCGCCCTGCCCGTGCCCGCCAGCGCCAGCGCCGTGCCATGATCGGGCGAGGTGCGCACGAACGGCAACCCCAGCGTCACGTTCACTCCGCCGTGAAAGTCCAGCGTCTTCACCGGAATCAGCGCCTGGTCGTGATACATGCACAGCACCGCGTCATGGCCGGCCCGCGCTTCCGTGTGAAACAGCGTGTCCGCCGGCAGCGGCCCGAAGGCATCTATTCCCTCCGCCTCGAGCCGGGCGATGGCGGGGCCGATGATGGTTTCCTCCTCCGTGCCCATGCGCCCGCCCTCTCCGGCGTGCGGGTTCAGCCCCGCCACCGCGATGCGCGGCGCGTCGATGGCGAAAAAACGCCGCAAATCCCGCGCCACCACCCGCCCCTGCGCCACGATGGCCTCCGTGGTCAGCCGCCGCGGCACTTCCGACAGCGCGACATGCACCGTCACCGGCACCGCCCGCAGATCCCGCGCCGTCAGCATCATCACCGGCGTCGGGCGCTTTTCAAGCCCCAGCAACCGCTCGGCCAGCGCCGCCAGATAGTCCGTGTGCCCCTCGAAGTCGAACCCGGCCCGATACAGGCTCTCCTTCTGAATCGGCAGCGTCACCACCCCCGCCGCTTCTCCGGAGATGGTCAGCGCCACCGCCTTCTCGATGCTCGCCAGCACCGCGCCCGCGTTGTCCGGCAACGCCGCGCCTGGCGCATCCGCCACCTCCGGCCCGATGTCCAGCACCGGCAGGGCGCCGGCGAACACCTCGCCCGCCTCCGCCATGTCGGCCACCGCGCGCACCGGCACGTCCGAAAGGCCCGCGCGCGCCGCCCGCGCCCGCAACAGTTCGGTGGAGCCGACGAGGCAGAACGCCGGCCCCGTCTCGCGCAAGCTTCGCCACGCCATCAGCGCGGTTTCCGCGCCGATGCCGCCCGGTTCGCCCATGCTCAGCGCCAGCGGAGGAATGTTCATGCGCATTGCCTTTGCCTTTTTGCGCCCGCACAATAAGTGTTAAGTTGAAAACAACGCAAGCACCGCAACATGGGGCCGGAAACCGACGGCCGAACGGAGCGCCCATGGACGACACCCGCATCAGCCCCCAACAGGCCGGCGCGACGCCGGCCGACGCCCCCGCCGCCGTTGCGCCCGCGCCCGCGCGCCTGCCGCTGCCCTCTTCCCTGCTGACGGCGGAAGAACTGATCGAGCGCATCCGCGCCTACAATCCCGACACCGACGCCGCCCTCATCCGCAAGGCATACCACCATGCCCGCGCCGCGCACGAGGGCCAGACCCGCGCCTCCGGCGAACCCTACATCATCCACCCGGTGGCGGTGGCCGCCATCCTCGCCGATCTGAAAATGGACGATCTCAGCATCGCCGCCGCCCTGCTGCACGACGTGGTGGAAGACACCGAAACCACGCTGGCCGACATCGCCCGCGACTTCGGCGCCCCGCTGGCGCGCCTGGTGGAGGGCCTGACCAAGATCCGCCGCCTCGACCTGGTTTCCCGCGCCGCCGTGCAGGCGGAGAACCTGCGCAAGTTCCTCATCGCCGTCACCCAGGACGTGCGCGTGCTCATCGTGAAATTGGCCGACCGCCTGCACAACATGCGCACGCTCATGCACGTCTCGCCGGAAAAGCGCCGGCGCATCGCCCAGGAAACCATGGACATCTACGCTCCGCTGGCCGCCCGCATGGGCCTGCACGCCATCCGCGAGGAGCTGGAGGACCTGGCCTTCGCCGAGCTGAACCCGAAGGCCTATGCGCAAATTCTCGACCGCCTGCGCGAGATTCGCAAGGCCCACGCCGACGTGGTGGAGGTCATCCGCGCCGAGATCGAGGCCGTGCTGGCCGAACACGGCATTTCCGCCGAGGTCACGGGCCGCGAGAAGCGCCCCTATTCCATCTGGCGCAAGATGCGCCAGAAACGCCTGGCGCTGGCACAGGTCACGGACATTCTGGCCTTCCGCATCATCGTCGAAAAGGTGGATGAATGCTACGCCGCCCTGGGCGCGGTGCACCAGCGCTGGCGCGTGGTGCCGGGCCGCTTCAAGGACTACATCTCGCTGCCCAAGCGCAACGGCTATCAGTCCATCCACACCACCGTGCGCGGCCCCACCGGCGAGGCCATGGAATTGCAAATTCGCACCCGCGCCATGCACGAGGTGGCCGAGCGCGGCGTGGCGGCGCACGGGCTGTACAAGGAGGCCGCCACCCAGGAGGAGAGCGAGGCCGGCTACGTGCCGCCCAGGGAGGTGCAGGAAACCTTCAACTGGCTGCGCGGCGTGGTGGAAGAGCTGGAAGCGGGCCGCACGCCATCGGATGTGCTGGAGCACACACGGCTGGAGCTGTTCACCGACCAGGTGTTCTGCTTCACCCCGCTGGGCGACCTCATCGTGCTGCCGCGCGGGGCCACGGCCATCGACTTCGCCTACGCCGTGCACACCGATGTCGGCAACGCCGCCGTCGGCTGCCTCATCAACAAGCGCCACGCCTCGCTGCTCACCCGGCTGAACAACGGCGACGAGGTGGAGATCATCACCTCGCACGCCCAGAAGGTGCCTCCCGCGGCGTGGGAGAACGTGGTCGTCACCGCCCGCGCCCGCGCCGCCATTCGCCGCGCCACCCGCCAGGCGCGCCGGGCGGAATACATCGGCCTGGGCGAGGAGCTGCTGGAATACTGGCTGGGCAAGTTCGGACAGAAATATTCGCGCACGTTGGTGGCGAAAGCCTTCCCGAAGCTGGGCATCGACAGCGTGGAGGACGGGCTGGAGGCCCTGGGCCGCGGCGCCTTGCAGGTGGCGGAGGTGCTGGAAACGCTGGGCCTTGACGGCGCGGAGGCGCGCCACGCGCCCGACCTGCCGGGCCTGCGGGCCACGGAAATCGGCGGTCGGCTCGCCAACCGCGAGGCCATCATCGTCAAGGGCGCGCCGAAAAACCGCCAGCTGCCCATCGAGATCGCCATGGACACCGGCGCCGTGCCGGGCGAGCGCATCATCGGCATCGTGGAAAAGGGCGTGATCCGCGTGCATCCCAGCTTTTCCCGCGCGTTGGAGCACTACGAAGAGGCCGATGACCGGCGCTGGGTGGATCTGGCCTGGAACACCGACGCGCTGCACGGCCACCTGTTTCCGGCCCGCATCCGCGTGGTGGTGCACAACGAGGTCGGCGCCCTGGCGAAGGTGGCCGGCATCATCGGCGAACACGGCGCCAACATCGAGAACCTGGTGATGAGCCAGCGCGCTTCCGATTACTACGACTTTGACATCGTGGTGGAGGTGCGCCATATCGAACACCTGAACGAGATCCTGTTCGCGCTGGAACAGGCCGATGTGGTGGTGGAAGCGGAGCGCATGCAGGGCTGAGGAGAGCCGCTAGCGCCCTCCACCGGAGAGCGGAAGGAGCGCCGCGACGTTTACGGCATCTTTCCGTTGAGAAGGTATTTTGCACGCATGTTCGCTAGACGTGAAAAGCCGGGGCTGCTGCACCGCATCCGCCTGTTCCTGTTCCCGCCGGGCGGGCTGAAGCGGGCGTGGACCTATATCTGGCACCGCACCAAGCGCATTTCCGCCACGCCCTACGCCATCGCCGCCGGGTTTGCCGCCGGGGCCTTCATCTCCTTCACGCCCTTCATCGGCTTTCATTTCATCCTGGCCGGCATTCTGGCCTGGTTCCTGCGCGGCTCCATTCTCGCCTCGGCGCTGGGCACGGCGGTGGGCAACCCGCTCACTTTCCCCTTCATCTGGTGGGCCACCTACAATCTGGGCGGCCTCATGCTGGGCTATGACCTCAAGAGCGAGATCACCATCGACCTGCCGCATGGCTTCGGCATGATGCTGCTCACCCAGCCGGGCGAGGCCCTGCGCCTGTTCTGGGAGGTCATGTCGCCCATCATCCTGCCCATGCTGGTGGGCGCGCTGCCGCTGGGCGGCATCACCGGCCTTGCCTTCTATCTGCTGGTCTACAAGGGCGTGGCCGAATATCAGGAGCGCCGCCGCGCCCGCCTCGCCGCGCGCCGCCGCCAGTTGCAGAGCCAGGCGGCGGAATGACACGCGCCCTGCCCCTTGCGTGCTGCGTGATGGAGGCGCCATGAGCGACACGCCGGATGATCTTCCGCCCCTGCGCGAGGTCATCGCCAGGCATGGCCTGCGCGCGAAAAAGGCGCTGGGGCAGAACTTCCTGCTGGATTTGAACCTCACCCGCCGCATCGCGCGCGCCGCCGGGCCGCTGGAAGGCCACGCGGTCATGGAGGTCGGTCCCGGCCCCGGCGGGCTGACCCGCGCCCTGCTGCTGGAAGGAGCGGCAAAGGTCATCGCCATCGAGCGCGACGAGCGCGCCATCCCGGCGCTGGAAGAGATCGCCGCGCGCTGGCCCGGCCGGCTGGAAATCATCCACGGCGACGCGCTGGAGACGGATTATCCGGCGCTGGCCGCCCGCACAGGCCTGCCGGTGAAGGTGGTGGCCAACCTGCCCTACAACATCGCCACGCCACTGCTCACGGGTTGGTTGACAGATAGCGCGCCGAAAGGTGAGGAGCCCCGCGCCCCCGCCCAACCACTTGCCCACAATCATCGAGTGGTTGGGCGGGGGCGCGGGGCGGTGGGCGGTCGCGCTTCAGCGCAGGAAATCGACCCAAAAAGGCCCACTTCCCCACCCGACCTTCACCATCACGATCTGGGAGGTCGGGTGGGGGAGTGGG
>JALVFB010000024.1 GCA_027030295.1 Hyphomicrobiales bacterium | reverse complement strand
CGAGGGGCGGGGGGGGGGTCGGGCGATGTTCTCCAGGCCGGAAAAGCTTGATGGCACGCGTATTTGTCCCTTGCCCGACCCCCTCCCTGGCCCTCCCCCTGCCAGGGGGAGGGGACGAAAAACGCACGGAAAGCGAAACAAGAGAAAAGATAACGATGACGAGAAAAAGCTGCTCCTCCACGAGCCCCTCCCTCCATCTTTTTCGGCAACAATTTTGCGGCGCCAACCTTTTCACCTCCCATCACAATAATCCTTTACACGCGCTCACTCGATATTCGCCACCTGCTCGCGGAACTGGTCGATGATCGTCTTCAGCCGCACGCCGATGTCGGTGATGGCCGCGTCCACCGCCTTGGAGCAGATGGTGTTGGCCTCGCGGTTGAACTCCTGCGCCAGGAAGTCCAGCCGCCGCCCCACCGGCTCGTCCGCCGCCAACAGCTCCCGCACCGCCGAGACGTGCGATTGCAGCCGATCCAGCTCCTCGGTGATGTCCGTCTTCACCGCCAACAGCGCCGCCTCCTGATGCAGCCGCTGCTCGTCCAGCCCGTCGGAGGCTTCCAGCAGGCGCGCCACCTGTTCCTTCAGCCGCGCGCGCATGGCCTCGGGCGCAAGCGCCGGGTGCGACCGGGCCTCCCGCACCAGCCGTTCGATCTCGTCCACCCGCGCCGCGATCACCTCCTGCAACCGCGCCCCTTCCTCGCGCCGCATGCGCACCAGCGCCTCCAGCGCCGCATCGAAGGAGGCCAGCAGCGCATCCGCGTGTTCCTGCGCCAGCGCCGCCATGTCCACCTGCGCCGGCTCCACCACGCCGCGCACCGTCAGCAGCGTCGCCGCGTCCACCTCCACCGGCTCCAGCCCCAGGTGCACCGCCACGCGCCTGGCCTCGCGCACCAGCGATTCCAGCAACGCCCGGTTCACCCGCAACTTCTGTTCGCCGGCATCGGCCCGCACGTGCAGGAACACCTGCACGCTGCCGCGCTTCAGCCGCGCCGAGAGACGCTTGCGCAGCGCCGGCTCCAGCGCCTCGAACCCGTTGGGCAGACGCAGGCGCACGTCCAGCCCGCGCCCGTTCACGCTGCGGATCTCCCACAGCCACGAGATGCCTTCCGCCTCGCCCGCCGCGCGGGCGAAACCGGTCATGCTGGAAAGGCTCATCGCAAACTCCTGGAAAAATGATGACTCGTCGGCAAGGCCGAATGCTGCCCCATTTCGCAGAAATGTCCGAAAGGATGCAAGGGCTGTTGCTGCTCCAACCCGCGGGAATGTATACAGCATCTGGCGGAGTCGTCCGGCTCCTGCCCCGAGATGCGCCGCTTGCCACGGAAGAGGCACATTCTTCGCTGAAAACGCCCCGCAAGGAGATCGCAAGGTGGCGGGCAAGAGAACGAAAACCTGGCTGATATGGCCGCTGGCGTCGCTGCTGGCGCTGGCCGGCTGCGCCGGCAGCCGCAATCTGGAGCTGGAAGGCGATTCGCGCGACATCGCCATGGTGGTGGACGCCGCCTCCGCCGAATCCGGCCCGGAAACGATTACCGGCGCGCAAATCCACCGCGTTTCACCCTCCTTCGTCACCCTCGTTATTCGCAAGCCACGCAAGGGACCGACCTTCGGGGCGGCGAAAGGCGTGGCCTCCGGCAGCGGCTTTTTCATCTCCCGTGAGGGAGTGGTCATGACCGCCGGGCACGTCGCCGTCGCCACTGGCATGCGCGCCGCCGCCGTCGCCTCCGATGGCCGTGTCCACGATGGTTCGGTGACCGCCGTCTCGCAGGTGCCGGACGTGGCGCTCATTTCCCTGCCACGCCTGCGCGCGCAACCCGTCATACCAGCGGCCTCGCCGTGCCTGAAACGGGGTGAGCCGGTATTCTCCCTTGGCCGCCCGCGCAACAGCGGCTACACCGCGCGCATCGGCGAGGTGGTGTCCATGCATTTCGGCCAGCGAGTGCGCTATGGCCGTTTCGGCTATGACGACGCCATGGTGCTGCGGCTGAACATCAAGCGCGGCGAATCCGGCGGCCCGCTGTTCAACGCCCGTGGCGAGCTGGTGGGCATGATCGTCTCCACCCTGTCCCGTGGCGGCCGCTCGCTGCACCTGGCGCACGCCATCGCCCTGCCCGACCTCGCCCGCTTCTATTGCGCGCAGGGCAATTGCAGCGGACGCTGGCGCCAGCTGGCCTCCATGAGCACGCGCAACTGTCCCGTGGAACGGCGCAGCGCCGCGCGCTGACCCGGCCATGCATAACGCGGGTCCATCATGAACACCGAATGGCTGCTGTCGTTCATCGCCTTCGCCTTCGCCACGGCCGGCACGCCGGGGCCGAACAACCTGATGCTGGCCGCGTCCGGCGCCACCTTCGGCCTGCGCCGCACGCTGCGGCACGTGTTCGGCGTATCCCTGGGCTTCGCCGCCATGATCGCGGCGGTGGGGCTGGGGCTGGCCGGCCTGTTCGAGGCCCTGCCCGGGCTGAAAACCCTGCTGAAATGGATCGGCGGCGCCTATCTCCTGTTTCTGGCGTGGAAGATCGCCACCACCACCCCCGCCGGCACCAACAACGGGGAAACGCCGCGCGGCCAGCCGCTCACCTTCATTCAGGCGGCGGCCTTTCAGTGGGTGAACCCGAAGGCCTGGTCGATGGTGCTGGCGATGATGGGCGTCTATGCCGGACACAACATGGGCCATGCCGCCGACATGCTGACCATGGCCGGCCTGTTCGCCATCATCGGCACCATCACCGCCGGCTCCTGGACACTCATGGGAGAATTCGCCGGACGGCTCCTGTCCGCCCGGCAGCTGGTGTGGTTCAACCGCCTCATGGCCCTGTTGCTGGTCGCTTCGCTGGCGCTCATGTGGCGGTGATCATTCACGGCCGCACGTAAGCATACCCCTGCTCCTGCAATTCCATGATGCGCGCAACGCCGGAGGGCACCACCGTCGCTTCGGGCAGCAGCGGCACCTCCCTGCCGGATTTCTTCTTCATCACGCGGCGGGTGTTGGCGCAGGCGGAGAATTGCAGATCGTCATATTCCGTGGCCATGCGTTCGATGCGATCCCTCACCGGACTGGTGTCGGCGCGCAACATGTGCAGACCGGGGCCATAGGTCACCACCTCGATGATGATCTTCTCGCCCCTGGAATCATATAGCTTGCGCAGGTTCTTCACGTTGTTCAGCGCCAGATTCATCTTTTTCGGATTGTTCTCGTCCACGTGGATGACCACCTTGTGCACCTTCTGCCGCGCCGCCAGCGCCGGCATCGAGACGGGCGGCGCAACGGACGAAAGAACCAACGCCGCCAGCGGCAGTGCCAGGCCAAGGGCGAATATGCGAATATTCATGGACGTTTCCTCCCGCTCTTTCATGATGTGATCTTGTAGAGCAGACCCTTCCCGAAAAATTCTTTGCACTAAAAGAAACTGAAAGGCAATAATAATTTAAATATTCAGAACATCTAATTAAACTCTTGATTGCCTCATTCCTTTTCTTGTATGGCCTTTTTCATCGTCACGTCCGCCGGACTTGGCGGCGATGCCTGCAACAGGGCCGAGCCGCGACCCGACAGTGACGGATTTTCCATGAAATACTGGTGCGCCACGAACGGCGCCTCGCCCGGCGCCGGCGCGATGCGGCAACTGGAGCCGTCCTCCATCAGCCGCCAGCTCTGCATGTTGTCGAGCATGTTGGCGACCATGATCTGCTCCAGCACCTGCGCGTGCACGGTGGGGTTTTCCAGCGGCACCAGCGTCTCCACCCGCCGATCCAGATTGCGCGGCATGAGATCGGCGGAAGAGATATAAACACGCGCCTTCTCGTGCGGCAGGCCATGCCCGGCGCCGAAGGCATAGATGCGCGCATGCTCCAGAAACCGGCCGATGATGCTCTTCACCCGGATGTTTTCCGACAATCCCTTCACCCCCGGTCGCAGTCCGCAGATGCCGCGCACCACCATGTCCACTTGCACCCCGGCCTGCGAGGCGCGATAGAGCGCATCGATCATCTCCGCGTCCACCACCGCGTTGCACTTCAGCCAGATGGCGGCGGGTCTGCCCGCCCTGGCGTGCGCGATCTCTTCCTCGATGTGCTCCAACAACCGCTGGCGCAGGTTCAGCGGCGAGATGGCCAGCTTCTCCAGCATCTCCGGCGCCGCGTAACCGGAAACGAAGTTGAACAACCGCGCCGCGTCCCGCCCCAGCGCCGGATCGCAGGTGAAGTAGGAAAGGTCGGTATAGATGCGCGCGGTGACGGGGTGATAGTTGCCGGTGCCGAAGTGCACATAGGTGCGCAAGGCCCCGCCTTCGCGCCGCACCACCAGCGACACCTTGGCATGCGTCTTCAGCTCCAGGAAACCGAAGACCACCTGCGCGCCGGCACGTTCGAGGTCGCGCGCCCACTGGATATTGGCTTCTTCGTCGAAACGCGCCTTCAGCTCCACCAGCGCCGTGACCTGCTTGCCCGCTTCCGCCGCGCGGGCCAGCGCGGCGACGATGGGCGAATTGGCCGACGTCCGATACAGCGTCTGACGAATGGCGATGACGTCCGGATCGACGGCGGCCTGTTCCAGGAACTGCACCACCACGTCGAAGCTCTCGTAAGGGTGGTGGACGATGATGTCCTTGCGCCGGATGGCGGCGAAGATGTCGCCGCCGGCCTCGCGGATGCGCTCCGGATAGCGCGGATTGTAGGGCGGAAACAGCAGTTCCGGGCGTTCGTCGGTGATCAGTTGCGACACGTCGGCATAGCCGACGACGCCCTCCGCCGTCACCACGTCCTCGGCCGCCACCTCCAGCTGCCGGGCGATGAAGTTCTTCAGCGATTCCGGCGTGCGCGCGTCCACCTCCAGGCGGATCACCCGGCCCCGGCGGCGGCGCTTGATGGCGGTCTCGAACAGGCGCACCAGGTCTTCCGCCTCTTCCTCGATCTCCAGATCGGAATCGCGCAACACGCGGAAAGCGCCGATGCCGATGAGTTCATGCCGTGGCAACAGGCGCGGCACGTAACGCGCGATCATGTCCTCGATGGCGATGAAGCGCAGCGTGCGCGGATCGTCGTCTTCCCGCAACGGCAGGCGGATGAAACGCTCCAGCTGCGAGGGAATGGGAATGAGCGCGTTCATGGCCGCGCCGTCGCGTTCTTTCCGCAGTTGCAGGGCGACCACGAAGCCGCGGTTGGGGATGAATGGAAACGGATGCGCGGGATCGATGGCGATGGGGGTGACGGAAGGCAGGATCACCCGCAGGAACAGGTCGTCCAGGTAGTCATGGTCTTCCGCCGAAAGGTCGGCGCTGTCCAGCACGAGAATGTCTTCCGCCGCCAGCTCCCACTTCAGCTCCTGCCACAATTCATCCTGCCGCCGCATGAGCCTGGCGGCATAGCGGCGCACCTCGTGCAGCTGCTCGGCAGGCGTCATGCCGTCCTGCGAGCGGGTTGTGATGCCGGCGCGCACCTGCCCCGCCAGGCCCGCCACGCGCACCATGAAGAACTCGTCCAGGTTGTTGCCGGAAATGGAGAGAAAACGCACTCGCTCC
>JALVFB010000023.1 GCA_027030295.1 Hyphomicrobiales bacterium | reverse complement strand
CCGCCCCGCGCCCCCCACCTGCCCCCCAAGTCATGGGAAACAAGGGCTTGGGTGGGGACGCGGGACGGTTTCACCGGTCAACCTTTGCGCAGCCTGGTATCACAGGTCAACTTTTGCGCGGCCTGGTATTACACCGCCGCCTTGCGGGTGACGAAATACCAGTCCTTCACATCAGCATCCTTCATGCCAACGCGCTTTTCGGCCTCGTCCACGGTGGCCGGCGGCGGCACGATGACCGGATCGCCCGGCTGCCAGCCTTCCGGGGTGGCCACCTTGTATTTGTCCGAGGTCTGCAACGCCTTCACCAGCCGCAGGATCTCGTCGATGGAGCGGCCGTTGGTCATGGGATAAT
The DNA here is from genome assembly GCA_027030295.1 of Hyphomicrobiales bacterium. Classification (GTDB taxonomy): domain Bacteria; phylum Pseudomonadota; class Alphaproteobacteria; order Rhizobiales; family Aestuariivirgaceae; genus Thermopetrobacter. Next base: position 17,138 of record JALVFB010000023.1, on the reverse strand, counting down.
AGACCATGGCGCGCAGCACCCCTTCCGGGTCGATGATGAAGGTGGCGCGCACCGCGGAAGTGTCCGCCGCGCCGGGGTGGATCATGCCGTATTTCTTCGCCACCTCCATCTTGAGGTCGGCGATGATGGGGAAGGGAATGTCCACGCCGAACTTCTCCCTGATGTTGCGCACCCAGGCGATGTGCGAATAGGTCGAGTCGATGGACAGGCCCAGCAGCTCCGCGCCGATGGCCGCGAATTCGTCGGCGCGGCGGGCGAAGGCCATGAACTCGGTGGTGCATACGGGCGTGAAGTCCGCCGGGTGAGAGAACAGCACCAGCCACTTGCCGCGATAGTCGGAGAGCGACTTCTCGCCATGGGTGGTGGGTGCGGTGAAATCCGGCGCCGGCTCGTTCAGTCGCGGCATGGCCGGCGCGGCCTGTTCGGTGACGGTTTCGTTCATGGTGTCGGTCATGGTTTTCTGCTCCTCGTGCTTGTGTCGTTGGCGGGAAGTGACGCGGGATGGCCGCCGCGCTCACTTTCTGTATTTAGAATAATTCTAATTCGTAAAATGTAAAGGCCCTGCAGCTGATTTTTTGTGGACAGGTTGTCGCAGGGGATGAATCATGCTGGTCCGCATCAAGAACCACCCACCGCCCGCGCCCCCACTTGGGCCTCCGAATCATGAAAAACAAGGGCCTGAGGGGCGCGGGGCGGTTTCACCGGTCAACCTTTGCGCAGATTGGTGTTATGCCGGGGCGGCGTGGCAGGAACGGGATGGTTGCATCGCCGCCCGTTTCCTGCCCTGTATTGGCACGGGAAGGAGGGGGTGATTCCTTCCGCGTCACAACAACGAAGCATGGAGGATGGACATCATGAGGAAGTCACTGCGTGGCGTGCTGCTGTCCGGCGCGCTGCTGGGCGCGCTGGCCATGCCGGCGGCGGCGGAGCAGCCGGACATGGACAAGCTGAAGGGCGAGGCGAAGCAGATCATCCAGGGCTTTTTCAAGGAGCTGAAGGGCACGCTGGTTTCGGCCATGAAGGAGAAAGGGCCGGCGGGCGCGGTGGACGTGTGCCACACCAAGGCGCAGGAGATCACCAGGAAGCACAATGCGAACGGCTGGCAGGTGGGGCGCACGGCGCTGAAGATCCGCAACCAGAAGAACGCGCCGGACGCCTGGGAAAAGGCGGTGCTTGAGGAGTTCGACAAGAAGATCGCCGCGGGCGCCGATCCGAAGACGCTGGCCAAGGCCGCCGTGGTGGAAGAGAATGGCAAGAAGGTTTTCCGCTTCATGAAGGCCATTCCGGTGAAGAAGCCGTGCCTGAACTGCCATGGCGAGAAAGTGAAGGACGAGGTGCTGGCGGTGATCAAAAAGCACTATCCGCAGGATCAGGCCACCGGCTTCAAGCTGGGTCAGCTGCGCGGCGCCTTCACGCTGAAGAAGCCGTTGAACTGAGGGCTTGCATTTTCCGGTCATGGCCACCCCGCACCGCGCATGCGCCGCGGGGTGGCTTTTCCGTTGCCAGCATGGGGGCGATGGGCTTAGAAAGAGAACGCCGGGGATAATCCGCTCAGGGGACGGGTTCACGAGCGACATGCCGTCCATCGCCGAATTGCTGAGGCAGCGCAGCGCCTTTCTGAAAGGGTGCGGGGGAGACGAGAACGAGGCGCTCTCCCGCCAGGCGTTGTTGCGTCTCATCGGCAATGAATATCGCGCCTTCGAGCCGTTGCGCGACGTGCTGCTGAATGGTCCGGGCCTGGATCCGGCGGCGCAACGGGGCATGTCCGCGGCGGCAGGCGAGATGCTGGAGGCGTTGCGGCGGCACGCGCTGGTGCATGAACAGCACGGCCGGCTGCGGGCGGCGGGGGCGCCGGGGCGGCGGTTCCTTTCCGGTGGCTGGCTGGAGGAGCTGGCGTGGCTGGCGGGCATGCACGCGGGCGCGGAGGAAGGGCTGTATGCCCAGTGCGTCGGCTGGGAAGTGAAGGGCTATCGCGGCGAAAACGAGATCGACGTGATCCTGCGCAAGGACACGCGGCTGGCGTTCGTCTCCTGCAAGGCGTTGCAATCGGATTTCGACACGTCGAATCGGAAGCTGCGCAACCGGCTGATGGACGCGCTGCACGAGGCGGACAACCTGTGCGATCATTTCGGGCGGGAGGATGACCGGGTGGGGGTGCTGGTCACTTCCGACCTGTTCGACGAACTGCGGGACGACAGGCCGCGCTATCAGGCGCTGATGGGCAAGGCGGCGGTGTTCGACGTGCGCATCATCCCGCTGGAGGAGCTGGAGTGGGAGAAGCTGGTGGAAGCCATGCGCGGCCTGTTGAGCGGCTCTGACGACGACACGCTGCATATTCCCTGAGGGCCCGGGCCAAATCAGCGGGCGCAGGTCGTTTCCTCCAGGCGCAGGATGTGGCGCAGGGCGGCGGCGACATCCTCCACCACCGCCGTGGCCAGAGGCGCCAGGTCGGCATGGCCGGAGGTGCCGCAGGTGACCCCGATGAAGGCGGCGCAGCCGGCGGCGCGGGCCATTTCGCCGTCATGCACGTTGTCGCCCACCATCACCATGCGGGCGGCGGGCAGGCCCAGCACCTGTTCGGCATGGCGCACGAGATCCGGATGCGGCTTGGGCCGCGCCACCTGATCGGCGCCGATGACGGCATCCAGCAAATGCGCATAGCCATGAAGCCCGGCCGTGGCGCGGGCGGAGGCGGTGAGATCATTGGTCACCACCGCCATTTTCCAGCCTGCCTTCCGGGCGTCGCGCAGCAGCGCGACGAGGGTCCGCGGCGGCACCACGGGGTGGGGCGGGGTGGCTTTCAGTTCGGCCGTCACTTCCGCGGCGATGGCGGCGCGCGGCGTGCCGGGCAGAATGGCCGCCCAGGCGTCGAACAGTTCCTCCTGGGTGCCGGCGGCCCAGACGGAGCCGGGCAGAAAGGTGTCGGTGGCGGCGTCGTGGCCGACGGCGGCCAGCAGACGGGCCGCAAGTTTTTCCCGACGTTTCCTGTTCACCGCCGCCAGCCGCGCCACACGGGCGGCGGCGCGCTTGATGGCCGGTTTCCAGGTGCGGTGGAAATCCACCAGCACGCCGTCCTTGTCCAGCAGGATGGCGCCCGGGGTCGCGGTCGCGCTCATGCCGTTTCCTCCTCGTCTTCGCCGAAGAACCGGGTGCGATCCCGCCAGAAGGGGCGGCGGCGATCGGTGAGGGGCGGGGCGTCGGCGCGGCGGGCGCCGATGTAAAGGAAACCGGCGATGCGTTCGCCGTCTTGCAGCGCGAGATGGCGCGCCACCTCCTCGTCATAGGCCGGCCAGCCGCTGCGCCATTGGGCGGCGAACCCCTGGACCTGCGCCGCCAGCAACAGGTTCTGACAGGCGGCGCCGGCGGAGAGGCGCTGCTCCCACTCGGGGATTTTCGGATGCTCGATGGCGGCCGAGACGACGGCGATGACAAGCGGTGCGGCGCTCACGAATTCGGCCTCCGGCGCCGGGGTGTCGGTGGGGGCGTCCGGATGCAGGGCGCGCCAGCGGCGGGTGAGGAAGGTGGCGAAGGCATCCTTGCCCGACCCGCGAAAAACGATGAACCGCCAGGGCGCGAGCTTGCCATGGTCGGGCACGCGGCAGGCGGCCTCCAGCATGCGCGCCAGTTGCTCCTCGTCCGGCCCCGGCGCGGTGATGTCCGCGGCCACGGTGGAGCGGCGGGTGCGCAGGAAGGTGAGCAGGTCCTCGCGGCGGTTGAGTTGCTCCGGCTTCAGCTCGAAGCCGCGCCCACCGTGTTTTCCCTTCACCAGCTTGTGGGGCAGGTCGGTCATCGCGGCGCTCCTCCGTTTGCTGGGGGCAGGGAACATTTGCGAAAGAGTCTGTCAAGGCCACCATTATACCAAGATGCATAAAGAACCACCCACCGCCCCGCGCCCCCCACCCAACCCCCAAATTATGAAAAACAAGGGCCTGAGGGCGCGGGGCGGTTTTACCGGTCGGTCTTTGCGCAATATGGTATTATTCCGGCACGCAAGACGGGCGGATTAACCATTCATTAACGTTCCGTCTTGAGCGCCCGGGGCGGTTGTGCTTGGATACCGCGCACAAGGTCATCCGGCAGCTAGCCAGGGAGGGACATGCATGCCGTTTCCGATGGCCTGCATTGCGAAGCAAGGACCCGGGTGCCGGGGGCTGATGGGCAAGAGCTGTCGCGCAAGTGCGGCGGCTCTTGCCTTTTTGTCGTCGCCCGTGGCGCCCGCCGGCGCGGCGCAGGACATGCCCGGGCTGACGCTGGCGGCGCTGACGGCGACACATCCGCAGGCGCGGGGTGGCATGATGGCTCCCGTGCGCGTGGCGCAGTCCGTCTCGGTGGCGCCGGCGGGGCAGGAGGGCATTCGGCTGGCCGCGCGGCTGGAGGAAGGCGGCGGGCTGATCGAGCGGCCCGTGCGCTGGCGCCTTTTCCGGCTGGAGGAAGGTGAACGCTCGCTGGTGCGGGATGCGGCGGCGCCGGTGCTGGCGCACCGGCTGGCGCCGGGGGATTATCTGGTGGAGGCGCGCTATGGCCTGCGCACGGCGCGGCAGGTGGTGTCGTTGGCGGCCGGGGAGCGGCGCGACGTGGTGTTCGTGCTGAACGTCGGGGCCTTGCGCGCCATCACCACGGTGGGGCGCTCCAACGTGACGACGGCGCCGGTGGAACATCGCATCCTGCGGCGGCTGCCGGACGGAGAATTGCAGCCGATAACGCGCAGCCGCACGCCGGGCGAGATCGTGCGCCTGCCGGCGGGGCGCTACGTGGTGGAGAGCGTGTTCCTGAACGGCAACGTGCGCACCCGCAACGAGGTGCTGGTGAAGCCGGGGCGGCTGCATTCGCTGGCGGTGCGGGCGCTGGCGGGCGTGGTGGAAATCGCCACGGAAAGGGATGCCTGGCAGTTGCGGGCGCGGGATGGCGGCTGGCGCCTGAAGGGCAGGGGGCGGGCGCGGCTGGTGCTGGCGCCCGGGGCCTACATCTGGCGCGCCGGCGCGCGCGAGCGGGTGCTGCGGGTGCGGGCCGACAGCCTGCTGCGGCTGGGCGGCGCGGGCAGGTAGCGCTGATGCCGCGAAAGGCCGCCGGCGCTCATTGGCGCCGCAGCAACCACAGCTGCATGCCCCCCAACAGCAATATCAGCAGGATGGACGCGCCCCACAGCCAGGCATGGGGCCTGTAGGGCTTGCGCATTTCCGACAACGCCATTTCGGTGACGATGGCCCAGTTGGCGTCAGCCTGTTTCAGGGGCAGGGCGATGACGACTTTCTCGATGCCGTCGGGGCCGCGCCAGCGGGTGACGACCTCTTCGCCGGCCAGGACCTTTTTCAGAAACGGCATGCGGGAGCGGCGGCGCAGGGCGGTGGGTTTTTCGGCTTCCGGCATGTCGTTGCGGAACAGCATGTCCGGCCCGATGGCATAGATGGCGACGGATCGGCCAAGGCCGGTATCGCCGGCGAAAATGGCGTTCAGGCGCTCGATGCCGATTTCCACTGCATAGACGCCGACCTTGGCGCCTTCCAGTTCCAGCATGGGGGATGCGAAGAACATGACGGGGCGCTTGCCGGCCGGTGGATAGACGGAGAAGTCCTCGAACACCGCCTGGCCGGGGCTGATGAGGCGCAGGGCGCGCTGAAACGCCTGGCCGAGATGGCTGCCGGCATGGATGCTGCCGTTGATGGCGAAGTTCAGGCCGAAGTCCGCATGCTTGTTCAGGGCGAAGGCCATGTCGCCCTCCGGCGTGAAAAAGTAGATGTTGTGATAGCCGTGATGGTGGGCGAAGGCGCGCAGGTTTTCCTGCGTTTCGCGGTGCAGGGCCAGATAGGCGTTCACGGCGTCGCCGTGGGGAAAGGGCAGGGAGGCACCCTGCTGCTGGTTTGCCGAGGCCAGCATGCGGCGTAGGGTGGCGCGCTCCGGCGGCGAAAGATGGCGCCAGGCCGTGATGTAGCGGCGGGCGGTATCCCGCAGGCTTTTCTGGTTGGCCCAGAGCGCCGTTTCCTGCGCGAGCGAGGCGAAAAAGCGCTCGACGGTGGAGGTGCGCAGCTCGGCAAAGGTGCGCAGCCGGGTGCGGGCGGCGGTCTCTTCCGCGTGCAGGCGAAAATAGAAAAAGGCGCTCACGCCCAGCAGAGCGGCGAGAACGGCCAGCAGCAGGCCGATGCGCAGCGCACGTCCCACCTGTCGCTGCCGCTGTTGCTGAATGGCGTCGCTGTCGAAGGTGATGGGCTTGCGGCTCATGACCGACCTCCCGCGAGAGAGGAGCTGCGGCCAGATTTACGATGCATGGGCATGTTCGTCGAGTAGCCGTCTGCCCGGCCCTTTTCATGCATCACCTCGATGATGGCGTCGTTCAGTTCGTCCCAGGCGAAGGAGAGGAAGGTGAAGCCGGTGGTATTGATGTTGCCGTCCTCGGCGTCCTTCAGCACGCGGGCGAACAGGCTCATCATCTTGTCGCGATAGACTTCCGGCTTCGGATCCTCGTCCAGCACCGCCTCGTTGTAGATGGCGATCAGCTCGCGGTTGTAGGCATCCACGCGCTGTTTCTGGCGGCGGTTGTTCAGGCGCAACAGCAGGGAGACGGCGCCGGCGAGAATGGTGAGATAAAGCGCCAGCACCTCGGCGTTTTCCTGCAGGAAGCCCGGTTTGTCGCGCTCGTAATAGCGGCGCGCGCCCTCGTGCAGCGGCAGCACGATGCGCCCCAGCTCCGCCGGGTCGGCGAGAAAGCCGCCGAGCGGCGTCATTTCGGACAGCTCCAGCCGATGGTCGTAGATGAGAGCGGTGATGCGCTCGACGATCTCCGGCGGCACGGCGGCGGAGGTGACCAGCAGGCGCGGCACCATGGGCACGGGCAGATCCCGCGCCGGCACCGGCGGCGCGCCACGGTAGGAGCCGGCGGGGATGACGCCCGGCTCCAGCGCCGGCTGCGCCAGCTTCAGGGCGCGGGCATGGGGAATGGGCAGCAGGCGCACCTGGCCGCTCTGGATGGCCTGGCGAATTTCCTGGTTGCCCGGCGCGCGCACGCGGAACATGGCGTCCACCGCGCCGTGGGTAATGGCCCAGATGGCGGCGCGCGAGGACATGGACACCAGGCGCATGTCGCGCAGGCTCAGGCCATAGTGGCGGGTGAGGAAGAGAAAGGACCGGTATTGGCCCGATTCGCGCGGCGGCAGGGCGATGGTCCTGCCGCGCAGGTCGGCCACGGAGCGGATGTCGGAATCGGCACGCACCAGAAGCTGGAAGGCATCCGGGTAGAGGCTGGTGACAAGGCGGATGTCCGGCCCCACGAAGGTGTTGGCCTGGATGGTGCCGAGTTGCAACAGGCCCTGCTGCAACATGCGGTTGTTCTGGCCGGAGCCCCCGGTTTCGGCGACGATGATCTTCAGGCGGGGGTCATGCTTGCTGGCCAGACGGGCGATGGCGCTGGCCAGCTGATAGGATTCGCCGCGTTTGTCGCCGGCGCCCAGCACAACGATGTGGCGGCGCTGCGTGTCCAGCCAGTAAAAACCACCGCTGATGATGGCAAAACCCAGCGTGAACAGGAAAACCGCCGCCAGAATTTGCCTGATGTGCCTGTCCATGACGGACCGATGCCCCTGTGTGCTAAGCGCGATACGTCGGCCGTGATGGCTGGCGCATCGTATTTTCCGCCCGGCGTTCCTCCCGCTGGATGGCATGTCTCCCGGAAAATGCCAGGCATGCTTTCAGCGCCGGGATTTTTCCTTGCTTGTTGTGAAGGAACCGGGAGCCACCTATCCTATTCCACTATCGGTAGCAGGCAATCAAGGTCATTTTCGCCGTGGGTCAGGCCCGCGGTCGTTCGTTCCGTCCCGTGGAAGCAGAAAAAAGCCGAAAGGAGAAAGGCTTCCTTCCGGCTTCATGGCAAATGACACCAGGATGCATAAAGAACCATCCACCGCCCCGCGCCCCCGCCCAACCCTCTAATTATGAAAAACAAGGGCCTGAGGGGCGCGGGGCGGCTTCACCGGTCAACCTTTGCGTAGCCTGGTATCAGACCCGTTCCTCGTCGATGACGACCGGCTCCTGCGGGGTGATCAGGTGCTGTTCGCCATCCGCATCGGTAATATCAATACCCACCAACCGGTCTTCATCGTCATAGACGATCATGATTTTCTGCGGTTTGTGAATCAGATGGTCGATGTCGCCGACCCAAACCTGGATCACGTCGTCCTTCGGATCATAGCTCAGGCCTTTCAGCGGCACGTGTTCGGCCTCGATCTGATCGCCCAGCTTCAGGGCTTCCACTTCCACTTCCACCTGCTTGCCGTCCAGGCGTTTCCACAGATAGGCGAGTTCGTCGGCCCACTTTTCCCTGTCCACGATGACGTTCCGCATCCCTGGCCCTCCTCGTTGCCGAAGGCTTCGTTCCCTCGTTCCGGTATATGGGAAGGGGCGGAACGTTTTTGAAGGAGAGAAGGTCAGCTGGCCGGCATGTTGTGGCGGCGCTTCATGAACTCGCGCGCGGTTTCCACCGCCACGGCGGCGTCCTTGCAATAGGCGTCGGCGCCGATGGCCTTCGCGAAATCGGCGTTCAGCGGGGCGCCGCCCACCAGCACCACGATGTCGTCGCGAACGCCCTTCCTGTCCAGCGCCTCGATGACCGTCTTCATGTAGGGCATGGTGGTCGTGAGCAGGGCGGACATGCCGAGGATGTCCGGCTGATGCTCGTCGATGGCGGCGAGAAACTGGTCGGCATCGACATTGATGCCCAGGTTGACGACCTCGAAACCGGCGCCTTCCATCATCATGGCGACGAGATTCTTGCCGATGTCGTGGATGTCGCCCTTGACCGTGCCGATGACCATCTTGCCGATCTTCGGCGCGCCGGTTTCCACCAGCAGCGGGCGCAACACCTCCATGGCGGCCTTCATGGCGTTGGCGGCCAGCAGCACCTCCGGCACGAACAGGATGCCGTCGCGGAAGTCGTCGCCGACGATGTCCATGCCGGGCATCAGCGCATCGTTCAGGATGCGGTTGGGGTCCCAGCCGCGCTCCAGCAGGATCCCGACGCCCTCCACCACTTCATCCTTGAGACCGTCGTAGAGGTCGTCGCCGATCTGCTCGGCCAGTTCCTCGTCGTTCAGGGAACGCAGGTCCAGATCGTCTTGCGTATCGTCGCTCATGCGGCCAGGCCCGAATTTGCACCATCCGCGAACACTCTAGCAGCAATGCGAATCATTGCTCAAGCCGTTGCGCGGTCGGGGTATGGCGCGGCTGTCGGGCGTTCGCAAGCGGGCCACGCAGAGCCACGGCGGGCTTTTCGCCATCCGGAGCGGCGGCGCCATGCCCCCCGGCGACGGCCGTGCGCTCCGCCGTTTCGGCATTGGCGGGCATGGCGATGCCGGCGCGGGCGGCCGGCAGGGCCGCATCGTCCGTTACCGCCGCGACCACGGGTAGCAGATCGTGCGCGTCATGAGGACGGCCGGTGGCGTCGAAACGCCAGTCGCCAAATCCGAACAGCCAGGGATTGTTCTTCAATGACGTCAGCCGCCAGGGCCTGTCGCCGCCGCCACTGAACAGGCGGGAGGTATCCCGCCAGGCCACGCGCCAGCGACCCTGTTCGCGGTGCAACAGAAGCGGCGCGCAAAGCGGCTTGCTCAATGGCCAGGTGGCCATGGCGTAGCCGTAGGAAACGCGGATTCGCGGGCGGCCACAGCCTCGCCAACGGCGAGCGATCCCTTTCAGCTGGTCCGGCGTGATGCGCATTTTCTGCCAGGCGATGCGGCTTTTCCTGTCCAGCACCGGCGGGTAGGGGTAGATGTCTCCGGCCTTCAGCAGGTCGAAGAAGGCCCGCACGGTCTTTCGTGGCTGGAACATGGAGGCGGCGCGGATCTGCCGCCAATAGCGTTCGGAAAGGATTTCCACGTGTCGCTGGTCGAAACCGAACAACCGGGTGATGGTTTCCGGGTGCTGGATGAGTTTCCAGCTCGTCCACGCCGGCCAGCCCGCCAGCACGCCCAGCAGCCCCAGGCGCAGGGCCAGGCGCACGGACGGCACGCCGGCGCTGAGCGTGTGGGCGAGCCAGCGCATGCCGGCGCCCAGGGAGGCGGCGAAGCGGCGCCAGTTGCGGCGTATGGGGCCATATTCGGGCTGTGGCGCGTCCGGGCCGGTGAACAGCTCGGCGGCATGCGCGCGCATGTTGCGCACATGGCCGGGCATGGCCAGCAGCGGATAGATCTGGATGCGCAGGGTGCCTTCGGGCGTGGGGATGGTGCGCTCGATGGTGCGGCGCTCGGTTTCCAGCCGGGTGCGGGCGCCGGGCAGGAAATGCCACGGACGCAGGCGCATTTGCAGCAGCAGGTCGTGATGCTGCCAGTGGGGCGCCCGCTCGCAAATGCGGCGGGCCAGCCAGGCGCGATGGATTTCGTTGCGCCAGGGAGCCAGGGCCTTCTCCAATGCCTTTCGCAGCCATTCCCCGGCCGGCTCCAGGCGTTCATGCCCGGTGGGTTCGGCGCGTTGCTCGGCCAGTTCGTCATGGGTCAGGCGCATGCGCGCAAGCTCGCCGCGCAGGGCTGCGGAATCATGCGCCTTGCCGGGGCCGCGCAGCCAGTCGGAAATGATGTCCGCGGCCTTGCGCAGCAAGGATGGGTCGCGCTCGGCGGCGGCGAGCATGGTCAGCATGCCGCGTTCGTCGTTCTGGCGCAGCCGGATGAGGCCGTGGAGAAATTGCACCCGCGGCGGACACAGCCCGTCTTCGCCCTCCACCAGGCAAGTGTCGTCGATGGCGGCCAGCGCTTCTTCCAGCCTGCCCGCCTGCAGCAGGCCTTCAATGCGCCGCATCAAGTCATCATACTGCAGCAGCTTTTTCGATAGCTGCAAACGCACGCCTGACCCCTCCCCCCTGCGCAATCCCGACGGTTGCGCGCCACTTTATTCTCACCCGTTCAATGGCGGGTGAACGTTTATGGTTAACGACAGGTTGATATAACCCATGGTTCCTGTCAAGCTGATGACAGGGAGTTTTTCCGGCAGATTAGAGGGTTTTCGGGAGATGGCCCGTTATCGGGAAAAACGGGGGCAGATTCGAAAATGTGAATATGCGCCCCATGGTTGAAAAATGCCGGCCAGCCCCATCACGTATGCAAGTGGCGAAGGCGGCGGGACGGGGCGTCAGCGTCGCCGCCGGCGTCGGCGGCGGCCGCCGCGGCCGGAGCCGTCGTCATCGCCGTTTCCGCCGTGATGATGGCCGTGGGCGCACTTGTGGCCCGTTTCCTGTTGCAAGGGGCCGAGTTTCTCCACCACCTGCTCCAGGGTGGGGCGCTGGCCCGGCTCGTAGCCCTGAAGCGCCCGGTGCATGGCGGCGACATGTTCGAAGGTGTTGCCGCAGCAGCCGCCGATGATGCGGGCGCCGGCGTCGCGGGCCATGCGGGCGTAGGCGCCGGCCAGCTCGACGGTGCCGGAATAGACGATGTCGCCATCGACGAACTCCGGCACGCCGGCATTCGCTTTCGCCACCACGATGGCGTCCGGCGCGGCCTCGGTCATTTCCAGCACGGAGGCCAGCAGATCCGGCGCGCCGGTGCCGCAGTTGGCGCCGAAGGCATAGAGATCCAGCTCCCCGGCCAGCGCCGCCAGGTCGGCGGGGCGGATGCCCATCATGGTGCGCCCGGCGGTGTCGAAGCTCATGGTCACCACCACCGGCAGATCGGGCGCCGCCTGGCGCGCCGCCCGCACGGCGGCCTCCACCTCCTCGCGGGCGGACATGGTTTCGATCCAGATCACGTCCACGCCGCCCTCGGCCAGGGCCGCGATCTGCTCGGCGAAGCCCTCGACGCCTTCCTCCATGGCGAGCGTGCCGGCCGGCTGGAAAATTTCGCCCGTCGGCCCCACGGAGCCGGCCACCACCACCGGGCGGTCGGCCTTCTCGGCGATCTCGCCGGCGATTTTCGCGGCCTTCTCGTTCAGCTCCCGCACCCGGGCGTGGGCCTCGTGCAGTTTCAGGCGGAAGCGGTTGCCGCCGAAGGTGTTGGTGAGGATGATGTCGGAGCCGGCATCGACGAAGCCCTGGTGCAGCCAGCGGATGACGTCGGGCTTCTCATCGTTCCACAGCTCCGGCGGATAGCCCGACTCCAGCCCCTTCATGAACAGGTTGGTGCCGGTGGCGCCGTCGGCCAGCAGCCAGCCGCGTTCTTCCATCAAATCGGCGAGAGGGATTCTGGACATGGGCCGCTCCATTCATGCCTGCCAAGGTTGCCGGGCTTCCTCTAGCAGGAGCGGCGGCGAATATAAAGGGACACGAAGGCGGTCCGGGCAATGCATGTCCGCATGTGAAGAATCCGCCATATGAAGAAAGGGAAAATGGCGCGAGCGACGGGACTCGAACCCGCGACCTCCGGCGTGACAGGCCGGCGTTCTAACCAACTGAACTACGCCCGCGCAGAAAAGACGCTCCCATGGCTGCGCCGCGGGAACGAGGCTTCACTTAAGGGGTGGCGGGGGGCAAGTCAAGTGCAAATGCGGTTTGCGTTTTCCGCAAGGGCGGCGCTGCGGCAAGGAGGCGCTTTTTCCCCGCTCACGGCTGCGATAAGCTGCGCCGCGAAAGAAACCACGGGGCGGAATCACATGGGTGAGGCGAGGAAAGGAGCCGGGCGCAGGGGGGCGCGCCGCGAGGAGGCGGACAAGGAGAGGCAGGAGCCGGAATTCGCGCCCATCGTGGTGCCGGCCATCTTCACGCGAATCGACCGCTCCATCGCGCGCTTCATCGACCCGCTGGGCAACCTGCTGGTGGACATCTTCCACTATGTGGCGCTGTTCGCCATCGGCGCGGCGACGGTGTGGGCGGCGCTGTATGAATTCAACCAGTTGTTCGAGCGCGGTCACGCCACCGTCGGCGATCTGCTGCTGCTGTTCATCTACCTCGAGATCGGCGCCATGGTCGGCATCTATTTCCGCACCTCGCGCATGCCGGTGCGATTCCTGGTCTATGTCGCCATCACGGCGCTGACGCGGCTGCTCATCGGCGAGGTGGGCAAGCTGGAAAGCGGGGAGCACGGCGGCGGCGATTACAGCCAGCTCATCTGGATCGCCGGTTCGGCGCTGGTGCTGGCGGTGGCGTTGTTGCTGCTGCGATTCGGTTCGGCGCGGTTCCCGTCGCCGCCGACGGATTATCAGTCGCAGTTGCGCTGCGGGCGATTCTCGGCGCGGCGGCCGCGGCCCGAAGACAGCGAATAGGGATTTTCCGCAAGGAGGCATTTTTTCCGAAGCGGAACGGCGAACATCTGGTATAAGGTCAGTGGCATGCCGGCGCGGCATGTGCTTGACGCATGGGGTGCGACATCACACGCCGATGGAGGCATGCATGTGTGGCTTGCCGGGGCGGCGTCGCTGGGCTATCTCACCGCGGGTGCCGGCGCCGCAAGGAAGGCCGGGGGAGCAGGGAGCGGGAAATGCGGGAGTTGCTGCTGCAATATCTGCCGGTGTTGATCTTCATCGGCATTTCCGTGGTCATCGGCATGGCGCTGCTGATGTCGGCGGTGATCATCGCGCCGAAAAAGCCCGACAGGGAAAAGAATTCCGCCTATGAATGCGGTTTCAATCCGTTCGACGACGCGCGCATGAAGTTCGACGTGCGCTTCTATCTCGTCTCCATCCTGTTCATCATCTTCGATCTGGAGGTGGCCTTCCTGTTTCCGTGGGCGGTGACGCTGAAGGAAAACGGGCTGTTCGGTTTCTGGTCGATGATGGTTTTTCTGGGCGTGCTGACCATCGGGTTCATCTACGAGTGGCGCAAGGGCGCGCTGGAGTGGGATTGACGGGGGCGGCCATGCGCAAGAATGGCGACAAACCGATTCTCATCATGCCGGGCGAGGCGGAATCGGCGGTTTCCGCAACGGCGGCGCACCGCGCCTCGCTGGTGGGCATCAACGACGCGCTGGCGGACAAGGGGTTCATCACCACCACCACCGACGACATCATCAACTGGGCGCGCACCGGCTCGCTGATGTGGATGACCTTCGGCCTGGCGTGCTGCGCGGTGGAGATGATGCAGGCGGCCATGCCGCGCTATGACATGGAGCGCTTCGGCTTCGCGCCGCGCGCCTCGCCCAGGCAGTCGGACGTGATCATCGTCGCCGGCACGCTGACCAACAAGATGGCCCCGGCGATTCGCAAGGTCTATGACCAGATGCCCGATCCGAAATGGGTCATCTCCATGGGCAGCTGCGCCAATGGCGGCGGCTATTATCACTATTCCTACTCGGTGGTGCGCGGCTGCGACCGGGTGCTGCCGGTGGACATCTACGTGCCCGGCTGCCCGCCGTCGGCGGAGGCGCTGATGTATGGCATCCTGCTGTTGCAGCGCAAGATCCGCCGCACCGGCACCATCGAGCGATAGGAGAAGAGGCCCCTGATGGCGATGATGGACGAACAATCGCTGGCCGATCTGGCGGAGCACGTCGCCGAGCAGCTGGGCGACGCGGTGCGCGACGTGGGCGTGGCGCATGGCCAGTTGCAGATGGTGGCGGACAAGGATCGCATCCGCGAGGTGCTGCGCTTCCTGCGCGACGATCCGCGCTGCCGGTTCGTGGCCTTCACCGACATCTGCGGGGTGGACTGGCCGGAGCGCGAGGAGCGCTTCGAGGTGGTCTATCATCTGCTCTCGCCCTATCACAACGCGCGGGTGCGGGTGAAGGCGCCGGTGGCGGAAGGCGAGGCGGTGCCGTCGGTGATCGAGGTGTTCCCCGGCGCGGAATGGTATGAGCGCGAGGTGTGGGACATGTATGGCGTGTTCTTCTCCGACCATCCGGATCTGCGCCGCATCCTCACCGATTACGGTTTTTCCGGGCACCCCTTGCGCAAGGACTTTCCCGTCACCGGGCATGTGGAGGTGCGCTATGACGAGGACCTGAAGCGGGTCATCTACGAGCCGGTGAACCTGCAACAGGCGTGGCGCGAGTTCGACTTTCTCTCGCCGTGGAAGGGCGAGCCGCCGGTGTTGCCGGGGGACGAGAAGGCGACGGACGAGGAGGCGGGCGCATGAGCGAGCGCGAGGTGAGCGTGCGCAACTTCACCATCAACTTCGGCCCGCAGCATCCGGCGGCGCATGGCGTGTTGCGGCTGGTGCTGGAGCTGGACGGCGAGGTGGTGGAGCGGGCCGACCCGCACATCGGCCTGTTGCATCGTGGCACGGAAAAGCTCATCGAAACCAAGACCTGGCATCAGGCGGTGCCCTATTTCGACCGGCTGGACTATGTGGCGCCGATGAACCAGGAACACGCCTTCGTGCTGGCGGCGGAGAAGCTGCTGGGCATCGAGGCGCCATATCGGGCGCGCGTCATCCGCACGCTGTATGACGAGATCGGGCGGCTGCTGTCGCATCTTCTGAACGTCACCACCCAGGCCATGGACGTGGGCGCGCTGACCCCACCGCTGTGGGGCTTCGAGGAGCGCGAGAAGCTGATGATCTTCTACGAACGCGCTTCCGGGGCGCGCATGCACGCGGCCTACTACCGCATCGGCGGGGTGCATCAGGATCTGCCGCCGGAGCTGATCGACGACATCGGCGAATTCTGCGAGACGCACCCGAAGGTGCTGGACGACATCGAGGGGTTGCTGACGGACAACCGCATCTTCAAGCAGCGCAATGTCGATATCGGGAAAATCTCGGTGGAAGAGGCGTTTGCGCGCGGCTTTTCGGGCGTGATGGTGCGCGGCTCCGGGGCGGCGTGGGATTTGCGCAAGGCCCAGCCCTACGCCATCTACGACGAGGTGGACTTCAAGGTGGCGGTGGGCCGCAACGGCGACTGCTACGACCGCTACCTGGTGCGCATGGAGGAGATGCGCCAGTCCGTGCACATCATGAAACAATGCGTGGAAATCCTGTCCTCGCAGAAGGGGCGGGGCGAGGTGCTCATCGACAATCGCAAGGTGGCTCCGCCGCGGCGGGCCGAGATGAAGACCTCCATGGAGGCGCTCATCGAGCACTTCAAGCTCTACACCGAAGGGGTGAAGGTGCCGGAAGGCGAGGTCTATGCGGCGGTGGAGGCGCCGAAGGGCGAGTTCGGCGTCTATCTCGTCTCCGACGGCTCCAACCGCCCCTATCGCTGCAAGATCCGGGCGCCGGGCTATGCGCACCTGGCGGCGATGGACGCCGTGGGGCGCGGGCACATGCTGGCCGATATCTCCGCCTTGATCGGTTCGTTCGACATCGTGTTCGGGGAGATCGACCGATGAGTTTTCGCAGGCTTCATCCCGAGCAGCCCGAGAGCTTCGCGTTCACACCGGAAAACCTGGCGTGGGCCAGGCAGGTCATCGCGCGCTATCCGGAAGGGCGCGAGGCATCCGCCGTCATTCCGCTGCTGATGCGCGCGCAGGAGCAGAACGGCGGCTGGGTGACCGAGCCGATGATCCGCTATATCGCGGAAATGCTGAACATGCGGCCCATCCGGGTGCTGGAGGTGGCGACCTTCTACACCCAGTTCCAGCTCCAGCCGGTGGGGCGGAAGGCGCACGTGTGGGTGTGCGGCACCACGCCGTGCCGGCTGCGGGGGGCGGAAGAGCTCATCAAGGTGTGCAAGAAGCGCATCGCGGAGAAGGCGCATGCGCTGTCCGAGGACGGCGATTTCTCGTGGGAGGAGGTGGAGTGCCTGGGCGCGTGCTCCAACGCGCCGATGATCCAGATCGGCGAGAAGGTCTATGAAGACCTCACCCCTGAGCGCTTCGAGGAGATTCTCGACGAAATCGCCACCGGGCGCTGGCCGGAGCCGGGGCCGCAGAACGGGCGCAAGTCGTCCGAGCCGTTGGGCGGGCCGACGACGCTGACCGACGAGTCGCTGTTCAACAGGGGGTCGGACGCCGAGGCGCTGATCTTCGGCAAGGGCGGCGCGAAAAAGACGACGAAAAAAGCAACGGCGAAAAGGCCCGCGAAAAAGGCGAAGACAGCCGGAAAGGCGGACAAGCCCTCTGCGCCGGCCGCTCTCTTGCAGGCGAAGACGCCGTCCGAGGAAGAGGTGGAGAATGCGGCGCCGGCGAAGCCGAAGCTGTATGCGAAGCCGCCTGCGAAAGTGGACGACCTGAAACTCATTTCCGGCGTCGGGCCGAAGTTGGAAGAATTGTTGCACGAGCTGGGCGTTTACACCTTCGAGCAGATCGCGCGCTGGGGGGCGGGCGAGATCAAATGGGTGGACGATCACCTGAAGTTCAAG
>JALVFB010000022.1 GCA_027030295.1 Hyphomicrobiales bacterium | reverse complement strand
GTGCTCGGCCGTTTCCAGGATGTGGCCTTCCATGGCCTGGAGCAGTTCATCCTTGGTCATGGGCTTGTCGGGCAGGGTGGTGTCCAGCGCGTAGAGCTTGAAATAGTAGCGGTGCCGGCCGATGGGCGGGCAGGGGCCGCCGTAGCCGATCCGCTCCCAGTCGTTGTAGCCTTCCACCGCGCCTTCCGGCATCTTGTCGGTGCCGCTGGCGCCCCTGGGCAGGCACTCCGGCTCCAGCGGATCCAGCTCATACATCACCGGAAGATTGTGCACCACCCAGTGCACATAGGTCATTTGCGGCGCTTCCGGATCGGGCGCATCCGGGTCGTCCACGATCAGCGCCAGGCTTTTCGCCTGCCGCGGAATGGCCTCGAACACCAGCGGCGGCGAAATGTCCTCGCCCTCGCAGGTGAACTCGGGCGGAATTTCAGTGCCATAGGCAAAAGCGGGCGAATAGATGCGCATGGCTTCCCCTCCTTCTGCGTTGGTTGAACCGAGCGTTCTCTGCCCTGCCAGATGGGCATGGAAAAACGGTTTTTGAAGAGGGCGGGAACGGTTTTTTGCCAAGGTGGCGGAAAGGAGCTAGATTCCACCACGATCCCCGAGTCGAAGCCGGGGGCGTGGACCAACCACGGGTGCAGCCCGTTTTGCATGCAAGGGGGTATGTCATGGCTGATATCGCCAAATATCTGGAAGACGTGAAGCGCTACGATTCCAGCCCGAACGAGAAAGCCGTCGAAACCATCGTGAAATATCTCGGCATCGCGCTGCGCTCGCGCGATGCGTCGCTGGTTTCCTGCTCCGACGACAAGGAGCTGGACCGGGTGCGCAAGGGCTTCGCGGTGAAGAAGCTGGGGTTGTCGCCGGATGAGGCCGCGAAGGGCGTGGACGAGGTATGCGCGAAAATGAAGGGCGACCGCAACAAGAACCGCGTCACCTTCTATTATCTGCTGGCGCAGGTGACCGGCACCATGGGCAAGCTGGCCTGAGGACGCCACCAGGTGAATCACAGTGCATCCCCGGCGGGCTTTTTGCCCGCGGGGGTCGTCTTGCCGGCGGGGAGCGTGGGGCATGCGCCAATACCTGGAGCTGATGCGTCACGTGCTGGAGCACGGAGTGGAGAAGAGCGACCGCACCGGCACCGGCACGCGCAGCATTTTCGGGCACCAGATGCGTTTCGACCTCGCGGAAGGATTCCCGCTGCTCACGACGAAGAAGCTGCACATCCGTTCCATCGTCTACGAGCTTCTGTGGTTCCTGCGGGGCGGGACGAACATCCGCTGGCTCAACGAGCGCAAGGTCACCATCTGGGACGAATGGGCCGACGAAAACGGTGAGCTGGGTCCCATCTATGGCAAGCAGTGGCGCAGCTGGCCGACGTGCGACGGCGGGCACATAGACCAGATAGCGCAGGTCACGGATCAGATCCGCCACAATCCGGATTCGCGGCGCATCATCGTCTCCGCATGGAACGTGGCGGCGCTGGAGAAAATGGCGCTGCCGCCGTGTCATGTGCTGTTCCAGTTCTACGTGGCGAACGGCAGGCTGTCGTGTCAGCTCTATCAGCGCAGCGCCGACATCTTTCTCGGCGTGCCGTTCAACATCGCCTCCTACGCCCTGCTCACCCACATGATCGCGCACGTGACCGGGCTTGAAGCGGGCGAGTTCATCCACACCCTGGGCGATGCGCACCTGTATCTGAACCATCTGGAGCAGGCGAGAACGCAGCTCGCCCGCGCGCCGCGCCCGTTGCCCAAGCTGCGCATCCGCCGCGACGTGAAGGACATCGACGACTTTCGATTCGAGGACTTCGAGATCGTCGGCTACGATCCGCATCCGCACATCAAGGCGCCGGTTGCCGTTTGAGACGCTTCCCGCTATCCTGCATCGCGGAACGGAGCGATGTGTCATGCCGAGGCTTCTCGCCAGGGTGCGCCGCTGGCTGGGCGGCGCCGCGCAGTCTCCGCGCACGGTGGTGCGGCGGGAGGGCGGGGGCTGGATCGTGGATGTGCGCGGTCAGACCTGCCCCGGCTATCTGCTGGAAATAGATCGTGCGGTGGCGCGCATCGGCGCCGGCGCGCGCATCAGCCTGCTCATTTCCTATCCGCCCTGTGGCGACGACGTGCGCGTCTGGTGCGAACAGAAGGGGCATGCGCTGCATGGCATCGAGCGCACGGCGGAAGGGCATTTTTCCATCGCCATCACCAGCGGCGCACAAGAAGGTGAAAAATCCGCTGGTCGGGATGGAACACCTGTTCCCTAAGCGGCGAGTTGACGGCATAATGCCGCCTGATGGGAGGACGTGCCGGAGGGTGGGATCATGACGGAAAAACGGCCCCGACTTGCCCTGGTGGTGGCGGCGGCGGAAAACGGCGTCATCGGCAAGCTGAACAGTCTGCCGTGGCGGTTGCCGTCGGAGCTGAAACTGTTTCGGCGGCGCACCATGGGGCACCCGGTCATCATGGGGCGCAAGACCTTCGAGAGCATCGGCAAGCCGTTGAAGGGGCGCGACAACATCGTGGTGACGCGCGGCGAGATCGCCGATCATCCGGATGTGCTGACGGCCAATTCCATCGAGGAGGCGCTGGCGCTGGCGGAACGGCTGGCGGCGCGGCGCGGCGTGGACGAAATCTTCGTCATCGGCGGCAGCCAGATTTTCGATACGCTGCGCGATCAGGCCGACCGTATCCATTTCACCCGCGTGCACACGCAGGCCGAGGGCGACCGCTTCTTCGCCGATCCGGAACCTGCGCGCTGGCGCGAGGTGGAGCGGCGGGAATACACCGCACAGGAAGGCGACAGCGCCGATTATACCGTCATCACCTATGAGCGCATCCGCTGAGCGCGGGCGATGCGGCCATCAGCGGCGGTCCTTTCTCTTCATGAAGCGGGCGAACTGGTCGCACGGGTCCTTGCGGCGCGCGCGCGGGGTGATGACGATGACGTCCGCCACGGTGGCGGGCGCCGCGTCTCCGGGCATCACATCGGCCAGGGTTTTGGCCTTTTCGCGCGCCTCCGCCTGCCAGATCACCAGCGGCGCGGGCAGGTTCGCCGGCGGCCGGCCCATGAAGCCGTGTTCGCTCATCCGCCTGAGATAAAGGGGAGCGGCCCTGTCCTTGCGCGCGTGCCCGTCGCCGGCGATCAACACCGCGCCGCCCTGCCGCGCGTATCCCCGGCGCAGTCCATCCGCCAGCATGGCGTCGCGCAGCCGCTGCACGGCGCTCATCTTGCGGGCGGCTTCGCGTGGGATCATGTCGCAATGGCTCTTCACGATCTCCTTTTCCAGCGCCGCCTGCATGTCCGGCGGCAGCGGGCCGAGGCGCAACAGGCCGATCTTCATGCGCGACAGCGCGCTCAGGCCCCTGCGCGCGACCTTCTTCACCAGATCGCGCGGCAGGCCGGCGGCGATGATGGGGGCGCGCAGGCGCAGCACCTGTTCCATCAACGGGCGATACAAATCGCGCGAGGGCCAGCCCGATTCGTCCCAGCGGACGGCGTCGAACACCATGTCGGCGTCCACCTCCGGCAGTTTCAGGATCATGTCCAGCCGTTTCTGCATGGTGGTGGGGATCATCTCGAACACCACCGCCGGAGGCGTGTCGCGCCCTTTGGCGAAGGCGGCGAGCAGTCGCGCCTGGATGCGGTGATGGTCGGGATTGTCGTGCACCTCGCCGAGGATGGCCATGCGCGCGCGGCGCAACCGCTCTTCCAGCGCTGCACGGGAAATGTCGGCGCCGGTCGCGGCGTCAACAATGCGCCCCACCAGCGGATGATTGCGCAGCAGTGGCGATCGCCACGGGCCGAAGGGCGCTTTCGTCGCGGCCAGCACTCCCGCCGCCATCAGGCACAGGAAAGCAAAGGCGAGATGCAATCTGAAATCATGACGAACTTGTTCATGGACACCGTGCATGGGCCTGTCCTATACATTGGCGCGACGCCATTGCAGCGAAGGGCAGCCGATTCCGTCGGCATGGTGCCCCGAAAAAGGGAACGAGGCAAACGCATGTCGTGGAACAACCAGTCCGGCGGGCCATGGGGGCAGGGGCCCTGGGGCCAGGGGCCGAAGAAACAGCGCCCCTCCGGTCAGCCGCCCGACCTGGAAGACCTGCTGCGCAAGAGCCAGGACAGGCTGAAAGACGTGCTGCCCTCCGGAGGCGGCGGGCGCTTCATCTGGCTCATCGTGCTGGGCGTCGTCGCCGTCATCTGGGCCATGAACAGCTTCTATCGCGTGCAGCCGGACGAAGCCGGCGTGGTGCTGCGCTTCGGCAAATATGTGCGCACCACCGGTCCGGGGCTGCATTTTGCCTTGTGGCCCGTGGAGACGGTGGAAAAGCCCAAGGTCGGCCGCGAACACAAGCTTAGCTTCGGTGATTCCGACGAGGAAAGCCTGATGCTGGCGGGCGATCAGAACATCGTGGACATCAAGTTCACGGTGCTGTGGCAGATCCGCGATCCGGAGAACTATCTGTTCGACGTGCACACGCCGGAGCTGCTGGCGCGGCTGGTGGCGGAGAGCGCCATGCGCGAGGTGGTTGGGCGCACGCCGGCGGAGGAAATCCGCACGCGTGGGCGCCTGAAGGTGCAGGAAGAGGTGAAGAAACTGACCCAGGAGACGCTGGATCGCTACAAGGCGGGCATCCAGATCACCTCGGTGCAGCTGGAGAAGGCCGATCCGCCGGCGCAGGTCATCGATGCCTTCGAGGAAGTGCAGCGCGCCGAGCAGAACCTGAACAAGTTCATCCGCGAGGCGGAGCGCTATCGCAACCGCGTGCTGGGCGAGGCCAAGGGCCGGGCCGCCAGGATCATCGAGGACGCCAAGGCCTACCGGGCCAGGGTGGTGGAAGAGGCCAAGGGCGAGGCAGCGCGCTTCGAAAAGGTGCTGGCGGAATATCGCAAGGCGCCGGACGTGACCCGCAAACGGCTCTATCTGGAGACCATGGAAAAGGTGCTGAAGCGCTCCGGCAAGATCGTGCTGGACGCGCAGAAGACGGGCGTTTTGCCCTATCTGCCGCTTGACCGGATGCAACCTGGCGCCGCCAGCGCCGGCCAGACGAGAGGAGGAGCGGCGCAATGAACCCGAAAGGTGTCGTGGGGCTCGTCCTGTTGGGCATCGTGCTGTTGCTGGGGCTTTCCGCCGTGTTCACGGTGGACGAGCGCGAACAGGTGCTGGTCATCCGCTTCGGCAAGATCAACAAGGTGGTGCGCGAGCCGGGCCTGAACTTCAAGGTGCCGGTGCTGGACGAGCTGGTGCGCATCGACGACCGCATCCTCTATTTCGACACGCCCGACAAGGCGGTGCAGGTCATCGACGGACGGCGCTATCTGGTGGACGCCATCACCGTGTTCCGTATCGTCGATCCGGTGCGCTTCAAGCAGCGCGTGAATGCCTCGCTGCTGCGCGCCAAGAGCCGGCTGGAACCGCGCATCGAGGCGGCGCTGCGCGCCGTGTATGGCCGGCGCAGCTTTGATGCCGCCCTGTCGCGTGATCGCGAGGCGATGATGAAGGAAATCGCCGAGATGGTGCGGCCAGAGGCGCGGGATCTGGGCATCGAGGTGGTGGACGTGCGCATCCGCCGCACCGATCTGCTGCCGGAAGTGCTGAAGGATACCTATGAGCGCATGAGCGCGGA